>JAKLQB010000137.1 GCA_022013615.1 Desulfobacterales bacterium
CTTGATAGAGCCCCCGCTAATGGAATGGTTGGGTGGCTTAGGCGGTGGTCTGAAAAAAAAGCGCTCACTCAGCTCAAAAAACAGAAGGAAGGGGAGAGAAAATGAGCGTAGAATTGATATGCCCTTATTGCCAGTTCTCAAAAAAAGTTCCTAATGAAAAGATCCCTGTTGGCGCCAAATGGGTGACCTGCCCTCGTTGTCATCAGAGATTTGAATTTTCTGTGGTAGAAAAAAGTGTTGACCTGGTCACCAGAGAAACTGAGCGAAAGACAGAGTTTGAGAGGCTGGAAGAGGAGCCTGAAGATGGATATACGCGCAATGGGGCGCCCTGGGAGAACCGTTCAGAACTTGGCCTCTGGCAAGGTATTTATAAGACCTTTAAAGCGGTTCTCTTTTCTCCCGAAATCTTCTTCAGGTCCTTAACTTTCAAGGCTGGGATCGTAGAGCCCCTTGCCTTTGGAACACTGGTAGGTTCCATTGGATCCATGGTTGGTCTTTTCTGGCAGTTGTTGATGTGGTCAGGGTTAGTGCTCACTTACGGTGAATCCATCTTTGGACAGTTTACAATAGGGGTGATTCTGCTCATTATTATGGTTATTATCCCTATTTTATGGGTAGCCTGGATATTCGTTTCGAGCGGTATTACGCATCTGTTATTGCTCATTGTCAGAGGCGGCGAAAACGGGTATGAAGCTACTTTGAGGGTGGTGTCCTACTCCCAGGCCACCCAGGTATGGAGTTTAATCCCCTTTGTTGGCGGTACAATAGGCTGGATCTGGCAGCTTGTTGTTCAGATCATAGGGCTGCGACACATTCACCGAATGTCTTATTTAAGGGTCATTGTGGCGTTTTTGATCCCAGTGGCCATTATTTTTCTCCTGGGGATTGTGGTCGTGATTGGCCTGGTCCTGTTTTTCCGTTGAAGGGTTGGTTAGATCTGTTATGGCAAATAAAATCGATTATAAAACAGTCTTGAATCCGGCCCAGTTGGAGGCAGTCATGACCCTTGATGGCCCAATTCTGGTCATTGCCGGTGCCGGGAGTGGCAAGACCCGAACCCTGGTCTATCGGGTGGCCCGGCTTGTGGAGACAGGCGTACCTCCTGAGGCTATATTGCTTCTTACATTTACCAGAAAGGCCTCCCAGGAAATGCTGGAAAGGGCGGCCGGTCTTTCAGATTCAAGGTGCAGGTTTGTTTCCGGTGGCACTTTTCACGCCCTTGCCAACAGGGTGTTGAGGACCCATGCAGATCTCCTGGGATTTTCAAACTCATTCACTATCCTGGACCGGCCCGATATGGAGGAAGTCATCCGGTCCCTCATCCCTGAGCTCGGAATACCCAAAGGTATACCCAGATTTCCGAAAAGGGGGACGCTTGCCAACATTTTGAGCAAGGCTGCCAACCTCCGAAAACCTATTGATGAGTTTATGCCGGAAGAATACGGGCAATTCCTGGAATTTCTACCGCAGGTTGAAATATTGGAAAGGCTTTATGGTGACTACAAAAAAACCCATCAAATGATGGATTATGATGATCTAATCCTGTATTTCCGAAGGCTTTTGACGGAAAGGGAAGAAGTCCGAAAAAGCCTTAGCCAGCAATACCGCTATGTCATGGTGGATGAGTATCAGGATACCAATGGCATCCAGGCGGATATAGTTAAATGGCTGGCTCATGAACACAGAAATATTATGGTGGTGGGCGACGATTCCCAGGCCATCTATTCCTTTAGAGGGGCCAGTTATCGCAATATGTTCGATTTCCCGGTACAGTTCCCCGACACCAAACTTATCAAGCTGGAGGAAAACTACCGGTCTGTACAGCCTATTCTTACATTGACCAATGCCTTAATGGATCATGCCAATGAAAAATATACAAAGTGCCTCTTTACTGAACGAAAAGGGGGTGAAAAACCCAGGGTTGTTGATACGAGAAGTGAGCCGGAACAGGCCATGTTCGTTTGTCGGTATATCAAAGAGCAGGTGAAAAAGGGCCAGTCCATCACTGATTTTGCTGTTCTCTTCCGGGCCGGTTATCATTCCTTTGAGCTGGAAGCAGAGCTTACCCGCCAGGGAGTACGTTACGTGAAATACGGGGGCTTCAAGTTTTTAGAGTCTGCCCATATCAAGGATTTTCTGGCGCATCTCAGGGTGGTGGTAAACAGGGATGAGGCTGTAAGCTGGGTTCGTATACTGAGGCTTATAAAGAACGTGGGGCCGGGGAAAAGCAACGCAATTATTCAGTGGATGAAAGCACATGAAATTCCTCCTGAGCGGGTCGGGGAATGGCCTGGGGCACGTAAAGTGGACCGCGGTTTGAAAGTGCTCACCAAGCTTATCGCACACCTGGTGCGCAAAAACGGGAAGCCAGAAAAGGCAGTCGAACAGGTTATGGAGTATTATGTGCCTATCTTAAAGGAGAGATTCGATGACTATCCAAGGCGCCAGAAAGAACTGGAACAGCTGATCCCAATGGCCAGCCGCTACAAAAAGCTCAGGAGCTTTCTGGACGACCTGGTTTTGGAGCCCCCAACAAGTTCTGTGGACCTCGACTCCGGGGAAAAGGCTGAGACGCTCACTCTGTCTACGGTCCATTCGGCTAAAGGACTTGAATGGCCGGTTGTTTTTATTATCTGGGTCATGGAGGGACGTTTTCCCCCTGCAAGGGCATATAGCGATCCCCTAAGTTTAGAAGAAGAACGGCGCCTGATGTACGTTGCAGCCACACGGGCTAAGGACCAGTTGATTATGTGTTATCCTGGACAAGAGTCGGTGCCTGTGTGGCAGCTTTCAGACATCGGCTATCGAAACGGGCTTTCCTCCTTTATTAAAGATCTCCCCGAAGACGTGGCATCCCGCGAATCAGCGGGAATCCGGAAAATATCTTTCGGTCGCCAGTTATACGAAAAGGATTCATTTGACAATCACCTGGATCAACGGGAATCGACAGGATTTTCCCAGGGTGACAGGGTCAGACATCCGGCCTTTGGCCCCGGCGTTGTGTCAAAGTTTGTCTCCAATGATAAAGTGGAAGTGTTTTTCAGGAACGCGGGCCGTAAACTCCTGCACCTGGAGTACACTACTCTGGAGAAGATCTGACAGGATGAGGTCCCCTTCAGCTATTCCTTCAATGCCTGTTCAAAATCCTCAATGAGATCCTCGGTGGCTTCTATGCCAACCGATAAGCGGATGAGGCTGTCTGAAATTCCCAGCTTTTTTAGGTCTTCAGGGGAAACACTGGAGTGAGACGTAGTGACCGGCCGGGTAATGAGCGTTTCGACGCCGCCGAGACTGGGCGCAACAATTGGCAGGGTGATTTTTTCCATAAAATGCTCGGCCGCATCAACACCACCTTTTAGTTCAAAACTCAACATGCCGCTGAAACCATCAAATAATTCCTTAGCCCGCTGATGTGCAGGATGGCTTTCAAGACCAGGATAATTCACTTTAGTAACTGCAGGATAGGCTTCTAAAAATTGTGCAATCTTGAGCGCACTCTCATTATGATATTTCATCCTGACCGCCAGGGTTTTCATGCCCCGGTGCAGCAGGAAACATGCGTGGGGATCGAGCGAGCCTCCCAGGTGATTGAGCTTGTGCGTGATCTGCTCGATCAAATCAGTACAGCCAATTACAGCCCCTGCCACAATATCGGAATGGCCATTTAAGTATTTCGTGCAACTATGGAGCGAAAGGTCAAAGCCCCATTCAGGCGGCCGGAAATTGATAGGGGTTGCAAAGGTGTTGTCTATAATGGAGACGATGCCATGGGTCTCTGCGAATTCAGCCGCTTCCTTTAGATGGGCAACCTGGAGCAGCGGATTGGTCATGGTTTCCACATAGATGGCTTTGGTGCCGGGTCGTATTTTGCCCTTCCAGGAATCCGGATCATCACCGTTGATAAAATCAAACGAAATTCCCAATTTCGGAAGATCTTTGGTAAAGAAATCATGCGTCCCGCCATACAGGCATTCTTGTGCAAGCAAATGGTCCCCGGAGGAGAACAAAGTTAAGATGGTCGCTGAAATTGCCGCCATTCCGCTGGCCGTTACAAGCGCAGCCTCAGCATTTTCGAGTGCTGCCAACTTTTGATGGAGGGCTACGTGGTTGGGGGTATTGTTCAAACGAATGTATTTGAGGTCATTGTAGCTGGAAGCACCCGTGTATTCAAATGTGGAAGACTGAAAAACGGGCATACTGACAGCCCCGCAAATAAGTGGTTCCGGTTCACCGGCGTGGATGAGTTTGGTCTCGAGATTCTTGTATCGTTTGGCCATGGATTTCTGAATCTGATTAAAGGAGGTGCTGCTCATAGACCTTACGGAAATGATGTCCATAAATCGCAAGTGTGATAGCCAGCGGCATTAACTTAGGGCGGCGAAAACGCGTCCATATCAAGAGCTTCCAATAATGGAATCGCTCCTTGCCAATGATGCCAAGATGGTAAGCGGAACGAAAGAACGCCAGAAAGCGCTGAAAATCCAGTGATGTCTTGATCGTCGGCGCCTTATATTCGCGTAAAAAGGTCTTAAGGCGCTTATAGTAGTGCTCGGGTGAATAAATATTTGCCAGAATATCTTTGTATCCTTCGCGCAGTGTATCGAGGTTCATTATCGGAATAATGTTGGTTGTGCCGTCTACGTTGTCTCCCGTTAATGGACCGCGCAGGCGGCCCTCTTGTTTCAGGCGTTCATACAGCCGTGTGCCAAGGGGAGCTTGAAGCAGCCCGACCATAGCCGTTACGATCCCGCTTTTCTGGATAAAATCAATCTGCCGCTGGAAAATAGAAGGCGTATCGTTGTCAAATCCCACGATAAAGCCTCCCTGGACCTGCAAACCGGCTCGCTGTATGTTTTTCACGTCTTCAACCAGGTTGCGGTTCTTATTTTGACTTTTGTTGCATTCGGTAAGGCTTCTCTCATCCGGTGTCTCAATGCCGATAAAGACCTGATCAAATCCTGCTGCGACCATCAAGTTCATTAATGGCTTATCATCGACCAGATTGATGGAGGCCTCAGTATTAAATGTTATACCTTTTTTGGTTTTCTGCCACTCGATGAGTGCCGGTAACAACTCGTTCTTGAGGCCCTTCTTGTTCCCAATGAAGTTGTCGTCCACGAAGAAAACACCCCCACGCCACCCACGGTCATAAAGAGCATCCAGCTCGGAAATGATCTGCTCGGCGCTTTTTATTCGCGGCCTGTGACCAAGCAGTGCGGTGACGTTACAGAACTCGCAATTGAAAGGACAGCCCCGGGAGAATTGAATGCTCATTGAAGCGTATTTTTTTAGAGCAATCAGCTCCCACTGGGGTATCGGGGTCTTCTTTATGTCAGGAAACTCGGATGTGGAGTATATCCGGCCGGCGTGCCCCTGCTCCAGGTCTTTCAAAAAGTGTGGCAGGGTCACCTCGGCTTCATTGAGCACAAAATGATCGACATCACCAAATTCCTCGTATTCCTGGGTAAAGAGCGGCCCGCCGGCCACGATTTTGACGCCTACCCCTTTGCACCTTGAAATGACTTGATGTACTGACTCTCTTTGCACAGCCATGGCGCTTAAAAAGACATAATCCGCCCACGCGATGTCTTTGTCAGTGAGTTTTGTCACATTTAGGTCCACTAAGCGTTTTTCCCACTCTAACGGCAACATTGCCGCAACTGTCAGCAGGCCCAGGGGTGGAGACGAGGCCTTTTTGTGTATAAACCTAAGTGCGTGCTTGAAACTCCAAAATGTGTCCGGGAATTCAGGATAGATAAATAGAATTTTCATTTTGCTTTTCCTTATGTTTTTGTTAGCGAAATAAAAAGAAGGGTGATACCTATGGAGCATTAAATGTACTCTTGTATGGATTTGTATGCAAGGAGAATATTTACCTGGAGGGAGATCTATGAAAATTACAATTGGTTCTGACCACGCTGGATACCATTACAAGGAAGAAATCAAGCAATTCCTTAAAGAAAATGGCCATGAGTTTGATGATTTCGGCACTGATTCTGACGATTCCGTTGATTATCCTCTTTTTGTCCGCCCAGTGGCCAGGGCCGTGGCAAAGGGAGAATATGATCGGGGCATCGTGCTTGGTGGGTCAGGGAACGGCGAAGCCATGGTGGCGAACAGAATCGTTGGAATTCGATGTGCCCTCTGTTGGAATCCTGAAACAGCCAGGTTTGCCCGAAAACATAATGATGCAAATATGCTGTCACTTGGCGCAAGGATGATTTCACTAAAGGAAGCCCTTGAAATTGTAAAGGTATGGCTTGAGACTCCTTTTGACGGCGGACGGCATTTGCGGAGGATTAAACAAATCGATCAGAAACAAACTTTAGCTGGTCGTCCGAGCCGGCCAAAGAAAGATGAGAAACTCGTTGATAAAAAAAAGCAAAGTGCCCCGGAGGAGGAATCGAAAAAGGCACGCAATGACAAATATGATCTATTAATCACTTTTAGATATATCAAGTATATGGAGGGAAAAGACTCCATTGAATTCCAGGTCGATCCGGGACTCAAAAGACCTTCAATCATCCATATTCCTTCTCCTGAAAGATGGAATTCGGAACTGCCTGAGTGGGCTCAAAACCGGAGAGATGAAATACTCGATAGGGTAAAATCAAAATGCGCCCATATGGACTGTGAATGGAAAGAGTATTGATTCTAAAAAATTGCGGTAGCAATTTTATAACTTGATAGGTTATGGTGTGGCGAAATTACTCTAAGGAGAAAGACATGAAACAGATTTCAGAAGGAGTCTTTTATATCCCGGGCCAGGACGAATTTATCCCCGACTCCCACGTATACGTGATAGGGAAACCCACTTCCGGAGATCTTACCCTTGTTGATGCAGGGCTGATGGGGAAAGGTGCGTACAAAATCGAGTCAATCCAAAAGCTTGGTCTTTCGCTTTCAGACATAAAAAGGGTGATCATGACCCACACGCACCTGGATCACATTGGCTGTCTAAAGGAGATCCTGGATGAAATTCCGCACGCTAAACTCTGGGTGCATACTAAGGAGGCAGAACCCCTGGAACAAGGCGATGAAAGAATCATCTATGGGATGGATATGTTCAAGAGCATGTGCCAGGCCCAGTATAATATTAAAGAGGATGCGTTTAAATTCGAAATTGATCGCAAGCTTGAGGGAGGCGAAACACTAAAGATGGGGGATATGACCTGGGAGGTGATTCATATTCCAGGGCATTCTCAAGGTAGCATTGCGCTATATAATCGACCTGGAAAAATCCTCATCCCGGGAGATGTGGTTTATGCGGATTATGCCATTGGCCGTTTCGATCTCCATGGGGCAAATGGCCCTACACTCAGGGACTCACTTCTTACCCTTGCCGAACTGGAAGTGTATGTCCTGTTACCGGGTCATAACCGTATCGCGGAACATGTCCAGTCCGGGTATATTCTGGAGACAGCAAATCAGTGGGCGCCCTATCTCACTTAGACTAAAGGTTGCTTTTCAATAAACAATGTACGTGTTTGGGGAACGTCCATAAAATTATAAATTGACGTATGCTCAGTTCATTGGTATTAAGCCTGCATGCCACGCAAAGCCCGAATTGACGCGCCCGGAGCGCTCCATCATATCATTATAAGGGGTATAGAGCGCAGGAAGATATTCAGGGACAATACTGACAGGAACAACTTCCTGGATCGTCTCGGAAATATACGGACCGAGTCCTCCACTTCCTGCTACGCCTGGGCCCTGCTTTCAAATCATTCCATCTTTTGCTCAGAACCGGCACTGCTCCCATAGCCACTGTTATGAGAAGGCTTCTAACTGAGTATACCTTGACATATAATCGCCGTCACCATCGTTACGGCCCTTACTTTTAGGAGGGAAATCATGACAGAAAATTTTGTGATTGTGAGTGCCAAAAGGAGCCCATTTGGTAAATATCTGGGTTCTCTGTCGGAAACGGAACCACTTGATGCGGCCGTCCATGTGGCAAAGGCAGTGCTTAAAGCTCCCGGAAAGGATATAAGCAGAGATATTGATCAGGTTTTCGTTGGGAATTGTATCCCCAGCGCCTTTGAAGCAGGTTCTGTGGTTGGGAGGCAGATAGGTCTCAAACTGGGACTCAATGTCTTTACAACAACCCTGGATACTGCCTGTTGTTCCCCCCTTACTGCACTACGCATGGCCATTTGGGGAATGCGGCTCGGCGAACTTGATTCGGCCCTGGTAATCGGAGTGGAGGCCATGAGCAGGGTCCCGCACTTGAGTCGGCAATTAAGAACTGGAGTGAGGATCGGTGAGGTGAAGCTGTCTGACCCAATATTTCCTATTTTCTATCCCGGGTATAATTCAGTGGCAGTAGACGCCTCTGACGGAGCAGAGAAATACGGCATTTCAAAAAGGATGCTGGATACCTTTGCAATGGGCTCACACCTGAAATGGGCAGATGCCATGAAGGCGGGAAAATTTGAAGATGAAATCGTTCCAATAAAGGTCAGGAAAGGACGAAAGGAATATTTGTTTTCTGTTGATGAAATGCCCAGGCCCAATGGAAGCATCGCCATGATTGAGAAACTCCCTGCTGTATTTGGGTCAAAAACCACTACTGCCGGAAATGCCCCGGGACTAAATGATGGCGCGTCAGCCATGGTGGTTATGACTGAGAAAAAGGCAAGATCCTTAGGCCTTTCGACCCTTGGTACAATAGTTGATCTGGCCGGCGAAACCGATATGCCCTATGGCATTTCCTGGATACCGGCTATGACAATAAAAAAGGTACTTAAGAAGAACGGTATGGCCATCGATGACATGGATCTTATCGAGATAAACGAGGCATTTGCCGCCATGCCCCTTGTGAGCACCAAGATTTTAGCCGGGGAAGATGAACGGAAATGGTACGGGCTACTCAGAAAGACCAATGTTAATGGCGGGGCCGTAGCAATCGGTCATCCCGTGGGTGCCTCGGGCCTCAGGATAGCGATGACTCTAATGTATGAACTAAGACGACGTGGTGGGGGTCAAGGCGTGGCTGCCATTTGCGGTGGATTGACCCAGGGTGAGGCGGTTATCATTCAGGTTAAATGAACAGGAGCGAAATGCAAGTCACAAGGAGATAATCAGATGCAGGAGATTACATATAAAATCGATCGAGAAAAGGGCATTGCTGTTTTTGAGATTGACACGGCCGGACCTGTCAACACCATTGGTGAGCAATTTATTGTAGCCCTGGGAAATGCCACACGGAGGGCATGCAGCGACGGGGTTAACGGTGTTATTATGACCTCGGCAAAGGCAAAAAGTTTCCTGGATGGGGCGAACCTCATGGAGATCATGCAGGACCCATCTCCCCTTGCCCTAAAACATCTGGTTCTAAAACTTCAGGAAACCCTGGAGTCACTGGCAAAAAGCCCATTTCCTGTGGTAGCCGTCCTTCAGGGCCAGACAGCACTTGGGGGCGGTTTTGAGTCTCTTCTATGGGCCTGTGATTATATTTTTGCCACAACCGGATCCAGATTGGGACTCCCTGAAGTAAACGTAGGCCTCTTTCCTGCTGGTGGTGGGCCTGAGACCCTCAGGCGGGTTGTGGGTCTTAAAACCGCCATGGATGTGATTATGGGTGGAAAGATTCTGCCTGCGGAATTTTATGAAAACTCAGGTATATTGACTATGGTCTCTGAGGACAAGGTTTTCCTGGAGGCAAGTAAATGGATAGAAAGTAATAAAGGCATTACAAACAGAAACTACGATCCTGGGTGGAAGGAACCTGATCAGTTGAGCAGTGATGAGCGGGAAAAGCTTATTAAAATGGCCAGGGATCGCTATACCATATGCCCGGAGAAGCCATATTTCAAGGCAGCAATAGATGCCATTGAAGAGGGCCTTGCCTTGCCATTTGAGGAGGCCGTTAAAAACGAAGTGAGGCATTTTGCACCGCTGATCGCAGAACCCAATGTCAAAAACAAGATTGATCTGTTCTTTTCTATAACCAGCCTTGGCCCCAAGCTGGCCAGGGTTGATCAAAAAAAAGCCATTCCAATGCAGGACATAGCAATCATCGGCGCCGGGTTGATGGGTCAGGGTGTGGCCCAGGTATGTGCCGATAATGGCATGAAAGTGCTCCTTATTGATTTAAATGAAGAGACCGCACTGGAAGGTAGAGAGAAAATCGCCAAAGGGCTGGAGTCGTTGGTCAATAAGGGCCGGTGGCTGCCAGAGCGGAAAGATCGAGTCATGAATAACATCCGGGCTACCGCGGATTACGCAGAACTTAAAGGCGTTCCCCTGGTGATAGAGGCCGTCTTTGAAGACCTGGATCTGAAGCAGAAGATTCTCAAGCAGGTACAGGATATCAATCCTGATATCGTTTTTGCCTCAAACACATCAACCATACCAATGGAGGACATCTCAGCAAAGTCAGAACGCCCCCAGCAGGTGGTTGGGATGCATTACTTTTCACCTGTACCACTTATGCCTCTCTTGGAGGTGATTCAAGGACCTAAGACCTCAGAGACTGCCCTTGCCACAGCAGTGGTCTTAGGTCGTCGACAGAAAAAGACCTGTATCGTTGTGGGTGATGGGCCAGGGTTTTACACCAGCCGCACATTTGGCGTTTTGGTGATGACTGGTTTTTATCTTGCAGAGATGGGGCTCGACCCGTGGGAAGTGGACCGGCTGGCTTTAGAGGCAGGCTTTCCTCAAGGGCCTTTGCATGTGTATGGTACTGCCGGGGGAAACGTGGTGTATCATGCAGGGCTTTTTTTGCAATCCCGAATGCCTGACCTGATACCAGTTCCAGAAACCCTGATCAAGATGTATAACGCGGGATATGTTGGAGCCGGGAAACCCTGCTTTTACAAGAACGGCCTTGAGCCTGATGAATCGGCCCTGGAATTTATCGTTCGCAATACATCTCTTCCCAATCCAGAGAGGGATGAGGCCAAGGAGCTGCTTTTGCTCGCTATGGTAAACCAGGCGTTTCTCTGCCTTGATGAGGGTGTTTTGAGAGACTACTTCAGTATGGATATCGGGGCCATACTGGGGATCGGCTTCCCAGATTGCTGGCACGGGCCTGCTCGCTATGTAAGCCAGAAGGGGGTAAAGGCCACTCAGGAGAGGCTTCAAGGGCTCTATGACAAATACGGTCTCCCGTTTTACAAACCTTCTAAGGAGTTTGAGAGGTTGGTTGCCTGTGGTGTGGACAGGGGCCTGGTTTAGTGTATAGGGAATCTTATGAAAACTGCCGTCTTTGTCCCCGTTACTGCGGCGTGAACAGGGTCATGGACGATGGAGCGGGTCATTCAGGGTTTTGCGGAGAAACGGATCAGCTAAGGGTGGCCTACGTGGGACCCCATTTCGGGGAGGAACCTCCTATCACGGGCGCAAATGGTTCAGGAACAATTTTTTTTACGGGCTGCTCTCTTAGATGTTCTTTCTGCCAGAATTATCAGATTTCGCACAAAGGCCTGGGCGTAGAAATAAGTGCAGGAGAATTGCTCGAAAAGATAGAAGATATGATCCGGAATCATCGTGTCCACAATATCAATTTTGTGACTCCGGACCATTTCTTCCCGCATGTTTTCCGCCTTGTTGCTCTGTTGCGTAAAGAAAATTTTGATCTTCCAGTGCTTTATAATCTCTCCGGATATCAGTCCGTAGAAATGTTAAAAGCCGCTGAAGATTACGCTGACATCTACCTTCCCGACTTCAAATATTCGGAGTCATCTTTGGCCGTGAAACTCTCAAAATGCCGGAATTACCCTGAAGTGGCGCTTGAGGCGATCGGGGAGATGGTCAAACAGAAAGGGTTTTTAGACACATTCTTGAAAGGGTCAGAGATTGCAAAAAAAGGTGTTCTTGTCAGGCATCTGATTCTGCCCGGGAATGTGGGGAATTCCATGGACGCCTTGACCAGCCTTTTTGTAGAGTTTGGCAAGGGCCTGCCCCTAAGCCTTATGTCACAGTACCAACCAATAGCACAGCAAAAAGATGAGGCTTTAAACCGGCTTCTTTCCCACGAAGAGTTTGATAAAGTTTACTCCCATGCCATGGAACTTGGCTTTGAAAATCTTTTTGTTCAGTTCCCAGAAAAAGGGCCAAGGCTCCAGACCGCACGCTCTCCCTTTTTGCCCGATTTTCAGCAGGCCGAGCCATTCAATTCACTGTGAGGAACCACGTCTTTTGGGCTCTGTCATGTAATTTCAGTGTATGCCTGTATTTTGTTTTTTCTGGTAGGAAAAGCCGGGGTCTGTGTCCTTGGTATGACAACTCAGGCAAGTTTGCTTTCCAGACAACCGGGCAGACACATTTTCCGGGTCTTGGGCATGCAGTCCGCCAGGACCATGGCACTGCTCACACTGAACATTCACCATGTGAGGTGTTAGATTAAGGGATATGAACCCACCGCCATGGGACTTGTCATTCATGCCGGTTACATGGCATGGAAGGCATTGGGGATCATATTCTTTCCCCTTTCTTATCAACGAATCCAGGGCCCTTGCATGCGCGGTTTTTGCCCAGGAAACGACTGTTTCTTCATGACATTCCATACAACGGTCTTTACCAACATAGATGTTTTCAATATCAGGCGGTGCCTTGGCCAAATGCTGATTTTTGCTCTTTGCGTAATGATATTCCCTGCTCCAGACCTCATATTCCTCGATCAGCTTAGCAACAGACCTGTCTTCTGCTATTGTTTTTGCCTGTAGCCCTGTGTTATGCGGTCCAGAAACAGCATAGCGTCCATCCTTTGGCACAAGATCGACATGGGAGACGAACTGGCCCCGGTCATTGTTAAACGCTACAATTGCCCCGTTTATTTCCAGTTTTTTCTCACTAACACCAGGTTGGCGCGCCAGAATCACCAGGTCAATGCCGCTTACCTGGGTTAGCCATTTTTCCGCGCTGACAGCATCCGCATGGCAGATAACGATGAAAATGTCA
>JAKLQB010000138.1 GCA_022013615.1 Desulfobacterales bacterium
ATGTGCGTCGTACCCTGCTTTTTTGTAATTGTCAAGGGCCCTCATCTTTGTACTCTTGTCTTTTATCTTTTCTGAGTGTTTGTCCGCCAGTTCAGCGGCGTGGCTCCACATGCCTTCTTTTTCATAGTCGCCTATTTGCCTCTCAACCCTTGCATATTCATCAGAGGTCTCGACGATTGCCGCCCGGCACCAGGATATGACTTTTCGTACCTTTTGACCGCAACAGGGGCAGCTTGAAAGGGGTTCTTCAGAAATATCCTGAATGGTTTCGAACCGTTGGGCACATTTATTGCAGCTTTTTTTGGGGTTCAATGATTCATATTCATAGATGGGCATGGCCAAATATTTAAATGAAAATCATAATTTTGTAAAGAGTTTTAAAAATAAGAAAAAAAACTGATTAAATATTTACTCACTGATCTTGCAAAAGGGGTTTATTTATGCTATATTACAAATTATTAAGAATGTTTTCCTTAAATTTTCCGGAAAGCGCTTGACAATTCTTGGTCAAGGGACGTAACTTACTTACAAAAAATTTGAATGTTAACGAGAACTTTCAAAGTGAGGTCAGAGCATTGAGAAGAAAATACTGGTTGGCCATTTTGTTGATAGCGTTTGGTGTGTGGTTTGTTGATTCAGGTGTTTGTGTTCCTGTCGGGGCCCAACCCCTTACCCACACAGTTGTAAAAGGTGATACCCTGTGGGATATCTGTGATCAATACTATGGGGATGAGGAGCTGTGGCCAAAACTCTGGCAGATGAATCCCTTTATTACCAATCCGCATCTTCTCAAACCGGGTGATGTCATCAAGCTGTTGGAAAATGTTCCGGTGAAAAAATCGCCCGCCATTGAAAGTGAAACAGCTTCGCCAGGCAAACCCCCAGCCGAGTTCGTATACGGCGAGACAGGCATTGATGTGTCGGGATTTACTAATGCTGCTTCCATCGGGTTTTTATCCAGGAAAGAGGTGGAGCCCTGGGGTTATGTTGTATCGTCTGGGGAGGAAAGAGTCGTTCTATCAGAAGGCGATTCAGTTTACGTGGCCATGAAAAAGGAATGTGACATCAAACCGGGCGATGAGTTCACCATATACAAGGCATCCCCTGTGGTGAAGCACCCCCTGACCGGAAAGAAATTGGGGTACGTGATCTCTTTCCTGGGAAGGGTCGGTATAAAGGAAAAAGTTAAGGATATCAAGGAAGAGGACGTAAAAAAGAAGGTAATTTCTCAAGAGCAAAATCTTTACAGTGCAGAAATCGTAGAAAGTTACATGGCCATTCCAATAGGCAGTCCAATCCTGTCATACAAGCCCCTTTCCCCGTGTATGCAACCAATGCCCATGGAAAGTGAATTGACGACAAATATTGTTGCTATCAAGGACATGCGTGAGGTTATTGGACAGTTCAGTGTGGTCTATCTGGACCAGGGTTACAACCATGGCATCCGCAGGGGAAACCTTTTTGAGATCGTGGAGAAAAAACAGGCCAAAACTCCCCAAAAAATAACGCTTCCTGATATGATAATGGGTCACGTGGTTATTGTAGAAGCCAGACCCGATACTGCTACCGGCGTGGTTGTAACTGTCAAAGAAGAGTTTTTCAATGGTGTCTTTGTGAACCGTATTGATTGGCCGGACGCTAAAATCGTTCTATCGATGGTGCCCGAGTGTCCTCTTGAGTAATATCTCAATAAGTCCGGTCATTCCGACTGCTTCCCCCTTTTGCAAAGGGGGATAACCAAACCATGGTCCTCTATGCCAGGCCTTTTACTGAACGAATTTGGTTTTCCCGAAGAAAACGCTTGACTAACTTACCTCACTCTGTTTTATATTCCCGCCATCCCTGCACAGGCAGGATACTGCAAACTAACAAATAACTGACTACATCCTTTTGGCTCTCCATGAAAACATGGCAGAATGAAAATTGCGCCTGGTTGGCTCTCAATATGATCTCGGGCATTGGCAACAGTATTTTTAAGAACCTGCTGGAAAAATTCTATCACCCGGAAGGTGTCTTTGAGGCCCGCTTATCTGAATTGATGAAAGTAGAGGGGGTTCGCAAAGAAATTGCTCACAGGATTGTGAAGCGTGAATTTATCTCAGACCCCGAAGAAGAACTGCGAAAGGTAAAAAAATGCAATGCCCGGATTATTACTTATACGGATC
>JAKLQB010000139.1 GCA_022013615.1 Desulfobacterales bacterium
CTTTGATTTCAAAATCACCCCTAACCCCCTTTTTAAAGGGGGGAAAATCTTAAGTCCCCCTTTATTAAAGGGGGATTGAGGCCTGCCCTGTCGCGACTTGGTGGCTATATGTCGTAACCTGACGAAGCAGTTATGCTCGATCACCCTCTCTCACAACGTATCAAGGCCAGGTCTGGGCCAGGGGGGATTTTGTAGAGAATCCGTTTGACTTTGACGTTTCCCTGCGGGCTCCCCCATAAATCGGGATTTCCACTTTGCTCCAACCCCGCTGAAGACGGAATTTCCGCTGCGCTTCAACCTGCTTGTCTGGATTAGGGGATTCAGTGCGAATGTTAAAATTTGGTTAGTCAACTGATTTTTGTTGACAAGAATTTGGTTCTCCTATAGATTATGAATAAAGATGTCTATACATCTATACCAATAGTCATCTGGGCCGTTAAGGCGGGAATAAAAGCAACGAAAGCTGCGGCTTCCCGGGTTCGACGGGGGAGGAGGCCAACCATTAGATGTCATGAAATGTGGCTTTAAGGAGGAAACCGATGGAAGAGAAGAACCTGATTGAAAAACTGGTCGAAATCAGCCCCGGAATGGAAATATGGTGGGATTCATCCCCGGTGATTTTCAGCAACTGGTGCCGTAAGATGCTTGATAAAGCCGAAGCAGGAGATCGTGAAACCCTGCAGCGCCAGTTTGACCGTATGTACGACAACAACGCGCCGGAAAATCAGTTGTTCAGGGGTGTGACCACCAATCCGCCACTGTCCCTGCAGGCCATTCAGGATGATCCGCCGTATTGGGAAGGCGTTACCAAGGAAATCATTGCCGAAAACCCCGGGTTCGATAAAGAAGCCCTCTTCTGGCTGCTTTACAAGCGGGTGGTCAAGCGCGGCTCGGATATGTATTTACCGCTGTTTGAAAAAACCGGATACAAAGAGGGATACCTTTCCGGCCAGGTGGATCCGCGAAGCCTTTTTGACAAAGATGCCATGATAAAACAAGCCCTCGATATTGCAAAAATCAATCCCAATGTCATGATTAAGGTTCCCGGCTCCAAAGAGGGGTATGATGTGATCGAATTCTTAACCTCGAAAGGCATTTCAACCAACAATACCCTGACATTTGTTTTGCCCCAGCTCGTTGACTGTACCGAATCCGTTAAACGCGGGCTTGAAACTGCGAAAAAGAACAATGTAGACCTGTCAAAATGGCGTTCGATAATTACCCTCATGGAATCGCGATATGGAGATCTCGGCGGCCTGAGAGATTTTGCCGCGGAAAAAGGCATCGGACTTATCGACATGGATGTCAGATGGGCGGAACAGGCCATATTTAAAAAAGCCTATAAATATCTGCTTGACAATAACCTGCCAAGCAAAATGCTTTCCTGTTCCCTGCGGGTCGGGCCCGTGGTGGACGGTGTAACCAGAATTCCGCATCTGGAAGAAAAAGCCGGCGCCGGCATCGTGGTGACCTGCCCGCCGACCTTTATCGATCAAGTGATCAACTTTTCAGAACAGGACAAGATTGTTTTCGTCAAAGACCGGATACTGGAAGATATCCCCAAGGATGTCATGGATAAGCTGATGCGTATTCCCTATTTTGAGCGAGCGTATGCAGTAAACGGCTACTCCCGGGATGAATACAACACCCATCCGGCTCTTCAGCGGACTGCGGAACAGCATTCCAAAGCAACTGAGGAAATGGTCTCTTTCGTTGAAAATTGCCTTAAAAATGTTTGACGGCTTTTCCTGAAAATAGATATAGAACCCCATTTTGATACATTAAAATATTCACTAATATGAAAGGAGAACAAATGAAAACACTAAAAGATTGGATCGTTCCCTGGCTTTATACGTCAAGAGAGTACAATGTAGGTATTTTGGATACGGCCATGGACAACCCCGGTATTGCCCGCCTGATGCTCAATGAAAACCCCATCCAACCGTCGGAAAAGGTAATCGAGGCGGTGGTGGAATCTCTTCGACACGGCAACTGGTATCCAGACAGTTTTTTACGGTTGAGAACTAAAATCGGCAAGATGTACGGTCTGGGCCCGGACAATGTAGCCCTGGCCAACGGATCTTCGGACACCATCGACGCCATGATGCGCTTATTTCTGCAACCAGGAGATGAGTTCATGCTGTCCACGCCGACCTTTGAGCTGTTTCCGCCCCGGGCCGAGCTGTGCAATGCAAAAGTCGTTCAAATTCCGGTGCGGGAAGGTGACCTGCAGTATGATGTGGATGCGATGCTCAATGCCATCAATGACCGGACGAAACTGATCCTGATCATCAACCCCAACAACCCCACCGGCGTCTATATCGAAGATGAGGATCTCATTCGATTTTGCGAAACGGGTATTCCCCTTTGCGTGGATGAAGCCTACCTGGATTATAATCCCGATAAGCCTTCCAAAGCATCACTGATCGAAAAATATCCGCAGGTGTTCCTATCGGTTACCTTTTCCAAAGCCTATGGATTTTGCGGTATCCGATTCGGGTTTGTACTGGGCACCGAAGAGATGATTGCCGCCTTCAATCGGATGTTTTTACCCTGGAACGTGAGCCGGATGGCTGGGGCTGCCGCTGAAGCCATCATCGACAACCCTGATGAGGTCAAAGCGAAGGTCGAACACAACAACAAGTGGATGGCCGTTTTTAAGGAAGAGCTTAAGAAACTGGGGCTTAAACCGTATCCGGCCAATGGCAATTACATGCTTATCGACGGCACCATGACCGGCAAAACTACCGAAGAGATCCTCAAAGCCGCCCTTGACGATAAAATCTATCTGAAAAAGATCGGTGAACTCCATGGTAAAACCGGCTATTTCAGGGTAACCCCCGGCACGGATGAAGAAAATGAACGCTTCCTAAAATTCATCCGATCCTACTTCGGTTAGTCACCGGCAAAGGCAGATTGACAAAAACAGCGCACCCCGACCGGTTGGGACTCCCATTCGGTTGGGATGTGATGTGTCAAGTAAAAGCGGAGATCGCCGGCGTGCACTAAAGTGCATTAATAAAGGGAACATCCTAAAATACAGTATCCAAATTTACAATAATCCATCACTCTTGCGAAAATGCCAGTAAATAGTTACAATAATTTTCTTATACCTTTCCGTATTTTGTTGAATATAGTTTTGAGCTCTCCATGAATTTCAAGACGCCCTCCCGGAAGCGAATGGGCATGCTGCCATTGGGCAAGATAGTCATTGATTTCCTTTTTCCAGCGTTTCCTGTCCCAGGGCAACACAGGGCCCACGAGCTTTCGAACCCTGCCAAGATATTCCCTCCCTCCGTGCGGGATCAGCAACCCGATTCTTACCCGCCTTAACAGAAGATCAGTCAGGTGCCTCACATTTTCATGCTTTGCCACATAAGGCAGTTCCGCCCAAAGTGTTCGGGTGCCGGGAATGGGTTTCAGGTCTTGCAATGCGGCAGTCCTGACAAGCTCATTCGCGGACTCACCATACCTGCCAAAGAGATTGCGCCAGGTATCCTGCGCCAGGCCGAAGTCTTCTTCCGGGACCACAGGTGGCTGGGTAAAACCCGGTTCATCCGGATCCGGCAAATCAACGGGCGGCAAAAAGGGTTTGGCCGTTTTAAGGGCATCAAAAGCCAGTTTGCGAAATGTGGTCAGCTTTCCGCCGGTGATGGTTACAAGACCCTTATCCACCCAGACCACATGCTCGCGGGATTCATGCGATGGGGCCAGTTTACCATCACTCAGCACGGGTCTTACACCGGCAATGGTAGAAAGGCAATCTTCAGGAGAGATATCAAGGGAAGGGAATATAAAATGCAGCCCTTCTATCAGATACGACACTTCTTCTTCTGTAATGGCAGGCTCGATGGAAAGGTCTTCTTTATGGTCAAGGTCCGTAGTCCCCACAATTATTGCCCCTTCCCAGGGAAACATAAACACAGACCTGTTGTCTAAAGGATGGGAAAAACTGACGGCCTGGTCCACGGGAAGGACCCGGGCAGGAAATATCATGTGACTGCCTCGCAAAGGGCGTAGGTGGAGGTTCGGTTTGGGTGAAGGATGCAATTGCTCTGCCCAGCAGCCGGTGGCATTGATCACCGCGCTGGTAGAAAGGGTTTTTGTTTCATGGGTTTCCACATCTTTAATGGTCACCCCGACAACTTCGCCCTGATCATTCCGGTTTATTGTTTCAACCGAGGTGTAATTTAATGCATGGCCCCCGGAATTAATTGCTTCGGTAATCAAGCGCAGTACTAAACGGGCATCATCTACCTGTGCATCAAAAAAATGAAAAGCTCCCATAAGGCCTTTCTGATCGATATGAGGCACCAATTTGACAGATTCAGGTACATCGTAAAACCTGTGCTGTCGTTTTTTGGCAATAAGATCATAGATGGAAAGGCCCGCTTCAAGGGTCCACTTCCCCAGACCCCGCCCCCTGTATATCGGAACCAGAAAACCTAATGGTTCAACCAGACCCGGGGCTTCTTTCAGGAGACGCTCACGCTCCTTAATAGAATCCCGGGTCAGAAAAATATGTCCTTCTTTGAGATAGCGAAGGCCACCATGAACCAATTTTGATGAGCGGCTGGAGGTCCCCCAGGCAAAATCTTTTTGCTCTACAAGGAGCACATTTAGGTCCATGCGAACCGTTTCCCGAAAAATGCCAGCGCCGGTGATCCCCCCGCCGATAATGACCAGGTCCCAGTTTTCCTTAATGGCTTTCATGGTTATAGCCCTTTAAGTCCTTTCCAGATTTCAACACTCTTTTTCATGGTCGAATAGACCACGCGCTCCACGTCTTTCCCTCCCCCGTCAATGGCATCGTACAGGTCCAGGTAATAGCTACGGGAGATTTTTCGTGCCTTTTTAAGGCTGAAGTATTTAAGCGCTAATGATTCAAACATCCAGGAAAAATCATTAAAAATCAGCCTGTATATGGGGTTTTTTGCGTGGCTTGTCATTAATAGCTGCAGGTCCCAGTCGTAAAGGCTGAATGCCTCGGCCTTATCCTCAAGGGTGTTGGCCTTAAATAAATATGTCAAGAGCACTTCAGGCGCCCTATCGGCAGACAGCCGGGCGATAATGGGCAGCAGGTTAGACCTTGCCTCAAGTAGATGGGTGATAAATCCATTTGGCAAATACTCGCTATATCGTGACATGGTACTGAGCAGACCCATGCCGCCCTCTTCCCAGTAACTGTTGACCACCGTTGGTTTCCCATGGTGTATGGTAATCCATCCTTCCCTTGCAAGACGGTGCAGGGTTTCCCGCAGTGTCTGTCTTGTTACGCCTATCTTTTCGGCAAGGGTCCTTTCGTTGGGCAAGGCCGATCCCGGCGGATACCTGCCGTTCAGTATTGAAGTGACCACCTGGTGTTCAACATACTGGGCCGGTCGAAATGGTGATTTAAAATTCATATCCAAGACTTTGTTGACAGGATTAACATCATATTCAGGAATAAACCACCAAAAGTAATTATATCAATCCACATAAAAATCCTTTACTTATTCTCTTGAAACTGGTAAGAGGTCATACCAGTTAAACATAGAATAGTCAACACTTTTTCAACCTGACATCTAACCCCACAGGTTGCACTTTTTCAAAAACAGAGGATATAATGTTGAAACTAAAAGGTTTTCAACCGGATTGGGCAAATGAATCCCCTCCAAATGGGACATATCGTTCTATTTTCAAGTGGGGGGCGCCGGACAGGTTCAAGCATCCGAACCACAGGCTTTACGCCATGATTAAAAAAGAGTTTCAAATGTCGGATGCGGATTTCAAGAAAAGGCAAAACCAGGGAAACGAACCGGTTAAACTGGACAGGCCGCCCCAACTGGCAGATCAACAGATCGAACGATTCACCCAAATTGTGGGCCGGGAAAATGTTTCTTTAGATGACTATTCCCGGGCTAAATATGCAAGCGGTAAGACCATGGAAGAGGCCATGGAGTTGAGGCGGGGAATTGTCGGGGAAGTCGCAGATCTCATTGTCTATCCCCGCAGCAAAGAAGATATCCGGAAGATCGTGATCTACTGCAATGAAAAAAAGATTCCGGTATATGTGTATGGTGGAGGGTCTTCAGTAAATTTTGGCTTTAAGCCCGTTAAGGGTGGTGTTACCTTGGTGATGAATACTCATATGAACCGGGTGCTTTCGTTCAACGAAACCAATCAAACCATTACTGTTGAGCCAGGTATAATGGGGTCTGCCTATGAAAACATGCTCAATAATGCTCCGGAGTTCTTCGACGCAAAAAGGAGCTATACCGGCGGCCACTTTCCCCAGTCTTTTGAGTATTCTTCGGTGGGCGGCTGGATTGTCACCCTTGGCTCCGGCCAGCAATCGTCGTACTATGGAGATATGTACGATATTGTACTGAGCCAGGAATATGTTACACCTGCCGGCTCATTTAAAACATATGATTACCCTGCTACCGCCACCGGCCCCAAGGTCAACGACATCATGAAGGGAAGCGAAGGCGCTTTCGGGGTCCTGGTTGGTGCAACCCTGAAAATCTTTAGATACATGCCGGAAAACCGTAGGAGATTCGCCTTCATGTTCCACACCTGGATAGATGCGGTCAATGCCTCCCGCGAAATTTCCCAGGCAGAGTTTGGCATGCCTTCCGTATCCAGGATATCCGATCCGGAAGAGACGGATGTTGCCTTAAAGCTCTATGGCATTGAGGGTACGGTCATTGACAGGCTAATGACCCTTAAAGGATTTAAACCAATGGAGCGTTGTCTTTATATCGGGCATACTGAAGGTGAAAAGGGTTTTACAAAAAATGTAAAGAAAAAGGTAAAAAGGATTTGCCGGCAGCACGGCGCCATGTACATCACCGGTCGTCCTGTTAAAAAATGGGAGCGCGGGAGATACGAAGATCCTTATATGCGGGAGGACCTGAACGATTTCGGTATTATGATCGATACCCTGGAATCAGGCATCACTTGGGATAAGCTCCACAACTTGCACCAGGGCGTAAGAGCATATATGAAAAGCAGGCCCAATACAATTTGTATGACCCATGCATCTCATTTTTACCCGCAGGGAACAAACCTCTATTTCATCTTCATGGCAAGGATGGATGACTTGAATGAATATAAAAGATTTCAGGAAGGGATTATTGATCAGATTCAAAAACATGGGGGGTCATTAAGCCACCACCACGGTGTCGGCAAGATGATTGCGCCCTGGATGGAAGATCACTTGGGAAAAGTCCAGATGGATGTATTGCGGGCATTAAAGACCCATTTTGATCCGAACAACATAATGAATCCCGGTGGGACCCTCTGCCTGGATACGCCTGATTCTGAAAAGCGGTTTGCAGCCCAATAACAGAGAATCAATTTGCCCAGAAGGGATCACATAATCTGTGAAAAGTCAGTTATTGCTCTTGCAAAACTTATTAGTTATTGGTTGCTCGAAAGACGACCGATAATCCTGCGAACCTTATAGAATAAGAATTAAAAGGGGCAAATAATGATTGACGGATCTTCGGAAACCATCGACGCCATGACCGGCAAAACTACCGCGGAGATCCTCCAGGCCGCCCTTGACGATAATATCTATCTGAAAAAGATCGGTGAACTCCATGGTAAAACCGGCTATTTCAGGGTAACCCCCGGCTACCCGATTAGAGGCGGTTGCCTGTGATGAGCTGCGTATAGGTCTAAAAGCCCGCGTATCATTTTTTGATACTGTGTATTATGCTTTTTTGCTTCATTCTTAAAAAAAATCAACGCTGTTTTTGCTGAGGGTAATAGTGATTTTTACATTCTCCTCTTTGCATAACAAATCTTCAGGAGGAGGTAGAAAATCATCAACTATACGCAACTTACCCAATGGCTCATCAGTATATTTAATCTTTGCTTTCATATATTTTCCTCCCTTTTCGCTCACGGAACGATATGTCAAACGGGCCGAGAGCAAAAGGAAAATTTTCAAATAATAATTAGAAAAGCATCATCGCTAATACTGCTCTCCCAACCGATGCAGAAACATCCCGTAAGCCTTCTGCCCCCGCTCGTAGTTAGACAGCCGAAAGAACTCGTTTGGAGAATGCTGCCTTTCGTCCTGAAGACCGAACGCGAAAACGACGGTATAGGCCTGAAGGTATTGGAGGAACATACCAAGTGCTGGGATAGTACCCCCCATGCGGACCTGATAGGGCTCTTTGGCGTAAACCTCCCGAAGAACAGAGCTTGCGATACGCATACCAGGCTCAGATGCCGGAACTAAATACGGGATCGCCCCGCTCTCCGACTTTTTGACTGTCACGTTGACACCGGGCGGTGCCACTTTGTTCACGTGTGCCTGGACCAAATCGCCAATTTTGGACGGATTCTGGTCGGCTACCAGACGGCATGAAATCTTGGCATGTGCGGTGCTGGGCAGGACTGTTTTCAAACCCTCTTCCTGGAAGCCACCATATATGCCATTTACCTCCAGGGTTGGCCGAGCCCAGGCTCGTTCATGGGTGCTGAATCCCGGCTCGCCAAAAGTGCTCAGCGCACCGACCTCGCCCAGATATTCGGCCTCGTCAAAAGGTATTTGTCCTATCTGGCCCCGCTCTTCATCTGTGAGTTGTCGGACGTCGTCATAGAACCCGTCTACAGTGATCCGTCCATCTTTTTCATGCATGGAGTCCAATATCTCGACCAGGGCATGGATCGGGTTTGCAATGGTGCCACCATAGGTCCCGGAGTGGAGGTCATGATCGGGACCCTGGACGTCGATGAATATTGCTGCCAGTCCCCGGGTGCCCAGGATGAGAGCTGGTTGATTTTCTTCCCACTGCCCGCCGTCGGCACTCAAGATCAAATCGCAGGACAGCAACTCCTTGTTGGCCGATATGAAATCTGACAACTGGGGGCTGCCAATCTCCTCTTGACCCTCAAACAGGAACTTGACGTTGACTGGTAAACTGCCCCCGGTCTTTAGCAAAGCTTCAGTAACGATGATAGGGATAAACATGTTGCCTTTGTCATCAGACGCACCTCTGGCGTAGATGCAGCCACCCTTAATAATAGGCTCAAAGGGTGGGTTGTCCCACAAGTCCAGAGGATCCACCGGTTGGGTATCAAAGTGGCCGTAGATCATTACTGTCGGTTTGTCTGAGGCGTGCAGCCAGTCGCCGTAGACCACCGGATGGCCGCCTGTGGGCATGATTTCGACTGATTCGATTCCGGCTGCTTTCATCCGAGCCTCCACCCACTCGGCTGCATGCTGGACGTCGGGCGTATGCTCAGGTAGACTGGATATGCTGGGAATCCGCAGAAACTCGAGCAATTCGTTAATGAATCGGTCCTTGCGCTCGTGCAGATAAGTTTGCCATTCGGCCATTTCAATTGCCTCCTTTGTTTTGAGTTCAGACCTCGTTAAGTGGTTGAATAGTTGAGTAGTTAACTGGTTAAATTCACGGACATATTTGTTTTTAGTCCCGCCGTGGCGGGAGACATTTACCAATTTGATATCTGTAACCTATTGAAATTAACGCAATGATTTTCCAACTTAACCATTTAACCACTCAACTATTTGACTATATATAGAGTTAGTAAACAGCACAAAATTTGCCTTGGAGCCGATTATATGGTATCAAGTATGTAGTTGCAAAGATTATTACCTGAATCTTGCACCAAGTATCGTAGCGAGGCGCAGAAAGCCTTGTGTTTAAAGCGAAGTTGGAGTGATTTTGACCCGCAAGCATATTACCTATATGGTGAGGATCAAAATCATGAAACGAGCTTTAAAGGCAAAGCGCTTCAAGCCGTAGTAGATAGTTGGTGCAAGATTCAGGTATTAAGCTAAAGATGGATCTTGGGAGGCAGTATGGAGCTTACATGGTTTGGCACGGCTGGTTTTCGCATTTCAACCGGCAAGCACACTATCCTGATTGATCCGTATTTGTCCCGCAATGAGAAGGCTCTTCCAAAGCAATCTTTAAAACCATCTGATATTCAAGATGGAGATTTGATCTTTATCTCTCATGGGCAGTTTGATCATATCTACGATGTTCCACTAATCGCCTCAAAGACAGGGGCGAAGGTATATTGCGGCAAAGACATTAATGACACGCTGGCCCAAAAAGGCGTGAAGAGAGAGCAGATCCATGGTGTTAATTCTGATGGAGAAACTTTTGACTTTAACGGAGTACAAGCTCAGGCATTTTTCAGCAAGCATGTACAATTCGACCAGTGGTTATTAATTAAAACCTTTGCTCGTGTCAATTTTCGTCTGCTCCGGTATCTGCCGCTGATGCGTGACTATCCGGAAGGTAAGGTATTAAGCTGGCGATTTATTATTGAAGGAAAGGTGATTCATCACTTCGGGAGCGCAGGTTCAACAATGGATGAACTGGAATTGCTTGGAAAGCAACCAACGGACATTCTTCTTGTGCCGCTGCAGGGACACACGCGTATTGCTCAAATCGCCCACAAATATGTTAAGGCACTTCAGCCCAAAGTAGTTATCCCTAATCACCAGGACAACTTCTTTCCGCCAATTTCTACTATGATCGATATACAACCATTTGTGGAGCGTGTAAGGCAGACAAATCCGAACACTGACATACGGATTTTGGAGATAAATAAGACCGTGACATTTTAAATTCACTATCGCTGATTGTTTCAATGGCCCCTTTTAGGGGCCTTCCCCATACCACCAGTTCTACTGGTGATCACTGATTATTCATATCCTAAAGATAGCTTGTCCTTAACGCTGCCATAGGTGGTTCTTGAGATGTAAATATCCCCCGGCAGCGCAAGTACTTCGGATTGAACAAGGGTTGAAGAATACAATATTTTGTGACAGAATTAGCATTCAGGTTTATCTGTGAAAATCCATTCGAGCTGCATATATGTAAATATTATCACAATACTTTGATAATACTGATAATTTGAGATACTGGCAAGATATATGTACAGTTGATTGGTCATAAGAGGGCGGAATATGCGGTGGTTTTGTGCAAAAAAATAAGGAACCTTTGTGGCTAAAAGAGAGTTGGATATAGTTAAAGATCTCTTGTTCTGGTCGTATGCAAACCTTGCTATGGCTCATACAGCAGTTGATAAAAAACAGGAGAAGTATACACCTTTTAACTATATGATAAGAGCAAGATTATTCAAAGGGCTTATGGATGGTTCCATGAATATAAGGACAATCTTTGATGATGAAAAAATCAAATTATTGTCAGGGAATAAGTGTAGCTATTGTGGTGTAACTGATGATTTAGCACTTGACCATATTTTCCCGCAAAAATATGGTGGTAAAGACGTAGGGGATAATTTAATTTATGCATGCAGGTCTTGCAATAGTTCAAAAGGGAAAAAGGACTTGATGGAGTGGATGGGCGATAAAAATTCATTTCCTCCATTGATGATTCTAAGGCGATATTTAAAATTAGTCATCACTTATTGTATTGAAAATGATCTGATGGGAAGCTCGGTAAGTGACTTAACGAGTCAGAGTCTGCCCTTTAAAATTAATTATACACCGGTTATAGTTCTTCGCAGATGAATTGATACTTGACAAGCGGTTCAGGTACGTGTTATTTTATCCCTGAAATTCACATAAATCAAATTAAATTTTAGGGTGTGATATGATTTCCAGTCGTGGCCGACCGTTAACACCAGAAACGAAAAAGGTTGTTGTTTCGGTCAAACAATATTTTGACGGAAAGAAGTTCAAGCCGATTGAGCCAA
>JAKLQB010000140.1 GCA_022013615.1 Desulfobacterales bacterium
CAGGACCTCGAGCCCGCAGGCCATGGCAGCTTGTTTGACAGGGGATTGGGCTATTTTTTTCCCTCTTCCCCGGGGCCTATCAGGCTGGGTGACTGCGGCCAGGACATCATGGCCATTTTCCAGGAGCGCTCTTAAAGCGGGGACAGCAAATTCCGGGGTCCCCATGAAAACGATCTTCGGGCGTTCAGGGATTCTTTTTTTTGCCAATTCTTCCACGAAAAAATTTAGCTCCGCTTGGCTCCATCCCGCCGGCGGGATAGAAATTTCGAGGCATTTAATTATTCTTCTTTTAGCTTTTTCTTCAACCTCTTCTTATAAAGGGTCCTTTTGAGGCTGCTGATATGATCAATGTAGAGCGTGCCATTTAAGTGATCTATCTCATGCTGCAAACAGATGGCCAAAAGGCCCTCTGCTTCAATATCCATCGGCTTGCCATGCCGATCCACCCCCCTTACCTTCACCTGGGCATTGCGGGAGACCTCTGCCGAGTAATCAACCACACTCAGACAGGATTCCTCAGAAGCCACCTTCCCCTCACTTAGTACAATTTCAGGGTTGATCAGCACACGAGGATCTCTTCCATTTTTCCTGGGGTATAGATCGAATACAATTACCCTCCTAAGCTCCCCAACCTGGTTAGCAGCAAGTCCAATGCCAGGCGCAAGATACATGGTGTGAATCATGTTGTCCACCAGCTTCTGGAGGTCCTCATCGATATTTTCAATGGTCGCAGCACTTGCCCTTAACACTCTATCGGGATAAGTATAGATCTTCAATTCACTTTCACTGTTGTTCATGTATTGCTCTCCATATAAAGATCAGGGATGTTTCATCAGGCCTATCCGGGTGAACCATACCTCCTGGTTGAAGAAAATTTTTATTTAAACTCAATTAATTTTAAACACTCTGCTAAAATAAATCAAGATAGGATAAAACAGCCTTGACTTTTTCCTGTCAGATACCTATTGAAAATGCATGACAAAAAGAACCATAGAATTTCTGTTTGAAGTGGGCATGCTAAAAAAGACCCCCCGCACCGGTTACCAGTTCCTCGGATCTGGCGGAGAATCAGTGGCAGATCATTCCTTTCGCACGGCCGTGATCGGCTATGTACTTGCCTCCCAGGAGCCAGGTGCGGACCGCAACAAGGTCGTTTTGATGTGTCTTTTTCATGACTTTCCTGAAGCCAGGACCGGCGACCATAATTATGTGAATAAGAAATATGTTAAAACGGATGAGGAAAGGGCCGTTCAAGATCAGGTTCGAGAGCTGAGTTTTGGTGATGAGATTGTTGACCTGTTCCGAGAATTTAATGGGTGCGATACACTGGAAGCCCGCCTTGCCAAAGATGCGGATCAGCTTGACCTGATATTGGAATTGAAGGAACAACTGGATTCAGGGAATCCCAACGCAAAAGACTGGTTATCGTATGCTGTTAAAAGGATAATCACAGATGGTGCCAAACAAATGGCCCAGGAGATAATGACCACCAATAGCTCTGACTGGTGGTTCGACAAAAAAACCGATTGGTGGGTTAATGGCCCTGATAACTGAATGGAAAAAGAATAGGGCTTACACCCTCCCCAGTGGGAGAGTGTTAATAAGGATCAGCATGCTCGTTTCTCTGTTATTTCATGTGTGTATCCTTATAATCGCCCAAAAGGCCTTCCCAATAAACTGGTTTCCCGAGCCCCTGAGGACCTACCACGTGGAGCTCCTTCGGCCACCGGTGGATCCCTTCGATGATAAGGAAACAGCAGATGCGGATCTGGCCAAGATCAAAGCCGATGAAAAGGCACAACCTGTGGAAGCCGAAGACACCATCTCCCTTGATACCAAGGATAAGAGGTATACATCCTATGCCATAGCGATCAAGGCAAGGCTAATAAAACACTGGGAATACCCGCGCGAAGCACGGGAAAACCTCATTGAGGGGAAGGTGTTGATCGTTTTTAGTCTTAATAGACAAGGGCATTTAAAGGAAATAAGGATACTGCAGCCTTCGGGTTATGACATTCTTAACAAGGAGGCAGAAAGGGCAATTCGATCTGCTGCCCCCTTCCCTCCTTTTCCCGGCTCCGTGACGGTTGCAAGGCTAAACATCAAGGCCGATTTCGCTTACATGCTCTCGGCAAAACAGTAAAGGGAGGCCTGGTCGGAGATTATAGACTATCCGCTCCAATTACAATGTAAGCTCATAAATATTCCGTATCTCGAAATTATTTTAGCTTCCTTAAATCTTGACATCATATTTTTTTTTCTGTAGGCTCCATGCATAAAATACCATACGGTGTTAAAGGCAAAAACAACAGAAAAGCGGGGTAAGATTGAGCAGTGATATAATCATCCAGATTGAGACCCTGGCCTTAGCCTTCGGGGGGGTGCATGCACTGAATGGAGTAAGCACCAAGCTGTTGCAGGGCGAAATCTTTGCCATTATTGGTCCCAATGGGGCGGGCAAGACCTGCATTTTGAACTGTATCAGCCGATTTTACAACCCCCAGAAGGGTCGCATCCTTTATAAGGGGGAAGATATCACCAAAGTCCCCACCCACACTATTGCAAAACGGGGTATTGCCCGTACCTTCCAGAATATCGAGCTTTTCAAAGGAATGACCGTCCTGGACAATATCAAGTTGGGACGGCATACTTTTCTCAAAGCAGGGATCTTTTCGGATATTATTTATTATGGTCGAACCATTCGTGAGGAGATCAAACTCAGGAAGGAGATCGAGGAAAAAATCATTGATCTCCTGGAGATTGAGGCTATTCGCAAACAGGTAGTCGGCACCCTCCCCTACGGACTTCAAAAAAGGGTGGAACTTGCCAGGGCCTTAGCCATGCGTCCTGAAGTCCTCCTTTTGGACGAACCCATGGCCGGGATGAATCTTGAAGAAACTGAAGACATGGCCCGCTTTATCCTCAATGTAAACAGTATGTGGGGGGTAAGTATTGTCCTTGTAGAACATGATATGGGTGTGGTCATGGATATCTCAGACCGTGTATGCGTCCTGGAGTTCGGCAGAAAAATAGCCGAAGGCTCCTCCCGGGATATTCAGAAAGACCCTAATGTGATTAGGGCATACTTGGGCGAAGACCAGAAAACCTATTCACGACTCTAATGGAAAATGAACGCTAAAAAACCCGATCCTAAAGATATTCCCCAATCCCTTCCTTCGCTCCTGGTTAGACATGCCAGGCGGTTCGGGAACGCCAGGGTGGCCCTCCGTGAAAAGGAATTCGGTATCTGGCAGTCCGTGACCTGGCAACAGTATCTGGAGCATGTTCGTGATTTTTCCCTGGGACTGATCTCTCTTGGTCTCAAGCCCGGAGACACCCTCGGGATCATTGGCGGTAATCGTCCTGAATGGATTTATGCAGAGTTGGCTGCACAGTCGGCTGGTGGCGTTCCCATTGGCATCTTTCAGGACTCCATTCTTACTGAGGTCGCCTATATTATTGACCATTCCGAGGCCACTATGATTGTGGCTGAAGATCAGGAACAGGTGGACAAAATATTGGACCTTAAGGAGAAACTCCCCAGTGTTAAAAAGATCATATATGCGGATCCAAAAGGGTTGTGGGATTACGAAGATGAATCCCTGATCGATTACTACGAGGTTGAGCGCATAGGCCGGGAGATACACCAGCAAAAACCGGACCTTTTCGAGAAAAATGTCCGGGCCATTAAGCCTGACGACTTGGCTATTATTTGCTATACTTCAGGTACTACTGGGAACCCTAAGGGATCCCTTCTCACATACAGGAATATTATAAGCATGGTGGCCTCGTTGAATGAGGTGGATCCCAAAGAACCGGATGACCAGTTTCTTTCCTTTATTCCTTTGCCATGGATTGTGGAAC
>JAKLQB010000141.1 GCA_022013615.1 Desulfobacterales bacterium
AGCTTGAAGGTATTGCTGTTGTGACCGCAGATCATGGTAATTCAGATGAGATGTTCACTGTTGATAAAAATGGAGAGAGGAAGGTCAAGACTGCTCACTCATTAAATCCTGTCCCTTTTACCATTTTTGATCCTGGCTACAATGGCGAATATGAAATGGCACATCTTGAAAGACCGGGCCTTGCTAACGTTGCCGCTACACTTTTGAATTTGTTAGGATACGAAAAGGTGGAAGATTACGACCCTTCCTTAATTAAAATAAAAAAGGGTTAGAGTGTGGGCTAACCCCTTGATATTACATTGGTGGGCGATGCGCGACTCGAACGCGCGACCTCTGGTTCCGGAGACCAACGCTCTATCCAACTGAGCTAATCGCCCTATTAGGTTTTTTTACCAGTTTTTTTGCATGAGGTCAAGAAGCCTGTCAGGGTTTCATGTGGTTAACGTAATAGGCCCGACAGATTGCTGTTCATTTCAAAATATAAATCCACGTCCTCGCCCGAATAGCGGGATCTTCGATGGGCGTGGATCTTTACTTGGGAAAAGGAAGATAAATTTGTTAAAATTAGATAAAAATTATGTTATTTTAATCGCTTTAATAATAATGTGAAAAATATTGACAGAAAAAAATGATTGTGGTAAGTAAAAATAGATATTATTTTACAGAAATCATTCATCAATAATCCAATGGAGTTACGCCATGAAAAAGAATAAAGATATATTTGAAAACGGAAAAAAAGGCGAGGAAGATCTCCTTGATTTTGAGTTTGACGATTTGTCAAAGGAGGATGTTGAAGCTGCAAGTGGCGGTTCCACAGAGGATGAGGAAATCATAGAGCTTGATGATATTGTTGAAACGGGCGAACTGGTTGAAGATCCTGGGTCTGAAGAGATCACGAGAGTGCTGGATGAAGATGAAATTGCCAACGACAGCGAAATTACTGAAGTCATGTCTGATTCGGAGGCAGGTGAGTTAGCTCAAGCAAAAGAAGAGGAAATGTCGGACGATTTTGATGCGGATCTGGATGCCGAGTTCGAAAAGTTAGAAACATCTGAATTTGATATTGTCGAAGCAGAAGAAAAAGCCCAAAGTTTTGAACCTGAAGAGACCATAAGATTGACGGGGGGAGACGAATCCCTTTTAAAAGCGTTAGGTGCTGAATCTCAATCGTATTTGGGTTCAGATGAGTTAGCTCAAGCCCTGGAAGAGGAAGTATCGGAGGACTTTGAGGTGGATCTCGATGAAGAGATCGAAGAATGGGGGGCACCCGATCTGGGCGCTGTCAAACTAATAGAACTGGCCGAGGATTCTGAATCTGCAGAGATCGCAAAATTGCTGGATGGCGAAGACGCCGTTGAGGAAAATGTAAGTACTGATGAGGGCACGGAATTGACTTCGACTGAATTAGGCCAACCACCGGATGGGGACTCTTCTCAGGTTGTAGAAATGCAGCTCGGTGCTGCACTTGAAAGTCTGGAGGAATCTGAAAAGGGCGAATCCGACCTTGAGCTTATGGAGAGTGACCTTGATAGCGTACCCGATGCTGATACGATAGTCGAGACTGAATTGGACATAGAAAGCTTGGCCGCATCTGAAGTCTTTGAGTTAGAACCTGATGAAGCCGAGGCGGATATTACACCTGAGTTTGTAGAGGAGGATTTGAGCGAGGTGCCGGAAATGCAGGAGGAACAGCTTGGGAGCGGAGTGGCAGCGGCAGCTATTGTTTCTGCCCCAGAAGGGCGGGTTGAGATATCTGAGGAGAAGATAGAGGCTATCATAACAAGCGTGGTGCGGGATGTCGTAGAGAAGGTCGCAAGAGAGACATTTACGACCGTTGCCGAGAAGTTAATTGCAGAAGCCATTGATACCCTAAAGGAGAGCCTTGAATCCCCTCCAGATTAGAGAGTGGGTCCGATAGTACTGTTAGGAATTTCGGAGAAGCAGAATTGAATTAGGGGGTTGTCAACAATGCAACCCCCTTTTTACTTTTAGTCGCTGTTAGTAGTTCACCATAGGAAAAATGTATGGCAAGATAGTTTGATGGATTTATTTCATCTTGATATATGAACCTTGTGATTAAATTTGTTTGAAGGAGTGGATATAGATGGGAATAGAGAGCATAGCCAAAGGTTATGAACCTAACGATGTTGAACGGAAATGGTATAAATACTGGGAAGATAATAGACTATTCAGGGCGGATCCTCTCTCTGACAGAGAGCCGTTCTGTATCGTTATTCCACCGCCCAATGTGACTGGGACTTTACACATGGGTCATGCCTTAAATAACACTCTCCAGGATATCCTTTGCCGGTTCAAGAAAATGAAAGGCTACAATGTCCTGTGGCAGCCGGGGACTGACCATGCAGGGATTGCTACCCAGAATGTATTAGAAAAAGACCTTGCCTCCAAGGGGACTGATCGCCACACTGTGGGACGGGAAAATTTTATTGAACTGGTCTGGGAGTGGCGGAGGAAGTATGGCGGGTTGATAATAAACCAGTTGAAAAGGCTGGGGTGTTCGTGCGATTGGAGCAGGGAACGTTTTACCATGGATGAGGGGCTGTCCAGGGCGGTCAGAGAGGTTTTTGTTCATCTTTATGAGGAAGGGCTTATTTACAGGGGAGATTACATTATTAACTGGTGCCCTCGATGCCATACGGCTTTGGCCGACATTGAAGTAGAGCACAGAGAAGCTGACAGCTTTCTATATTATATCCGCTATACCTTTGAAAAACAGAAGGGCCATTTGGTGGTTGCCACGACGCGTCCTGAAACCCTGTTGGGTGATACTGCCGTGGCAGTGAACCCGGAAGATGAGCGTTATAAGAATTTATCCGGATTACGTGTGCTGTTGCCGGTACTGAATAAGCCGATTCCCGTCATTTTTGACGAATATGTGGATAAGGAATTCGGCACAGGTGCCTTAAAAATCACGCCTGCCCATGACCCCAATGACTTTGAGATCGGTAATATCCACCAACTGGAAAGAATAAAGGTCATTGATGAAAACGGAATGATGAACGACCTTGCAGGGCCCTACCAGGGCATGGACAGATTTAAATGCCGCGAAAAGATCCTTGAAGACCTCAAGCATGATGGGTTGCTGGAAAAGGTAGAGCCTTACCGAAATGCAATTGGGCACTGTTACCGGTGCAAGACTATGATCGAACCACTTCTTTCAAAACAGTGGTTTGTGAAGGTGGGGCCACTTGCTGAAAATGCCAGCAGGGCGGTCAGAGATGGAAAAACAAGGATATACCCAGCAAACTGGGAAACGGTCTATTTTGAGTGGATGAATAATATCAAGGACTGGTGCGTGTCCAGACAGATCTGGTGGGGCCACCGTATCCCGGCCTGGTATTGTGAAGAATGTGGGGAGGTGCATGTGGCCAGGGAGATGCCGCTAAACTGCCAGGCATGCAAGGGCAAAAACCTGGTGCAAGAAACAGATGTCCTTGATACATGGTTCAGTTCGGCACTATGGCCTTTTTCTACACTCGGTTGGCCTGAGCAAACCGACGAACTCAATACTTTTTATCCGACCTCGGTCCTCGTCACTGGCTTTGATATCCTCTTTTTTTGGGTAGCCAGGATGATGATGATGGGGCTCCATTTCATGGGAGACATCCCATTTAAAGAGGTGTATATACATGCCCTTGTGAGAGATGCAGAAGGCAAAAAAATGAGCAAATCGAAGGGCAACGTTATTGATCCTCTCGAGGTAATGGATCAGTTCGGAACAGATGCATTTCGTTTTACCCTCGCAGCCCTCGCTGCACAGGGGAGAGACATCAAGCTCTCTGAAGAAAGGATCCTTGGGTATCGGCATTTTGTAAATAAAATATGGAATGCTGCACGGCTCGTCTTGATGAATCTGGATACTGAAGGAAACGTCGAGGAGAAAGATAGAGTCCATTCGCTCCCTGACCGCTGGATTTTGACAAGGCTCGGCCAGGTCGCAGAAGAGATCACGCAGGCTATCGAAGACTTTCATTTTAATGACGCCGCAAACCTCTGCTATCATTTCATCTGGCACGAGTTCTGTGATTGGTATCTTGAGATGGCCAAACAGGGGCTTTATGGAAAAGACAGGGACATAAAAGAATCCACGAGGGCCGTCGCTCAAGAGGTGCTCATGGGAGCATTAAAGCTTTTGCACCCATTTATGCCTTTTGTGACAGAAGAAATCTGGGAAAAGCTACCCGGGACAGAAGGGAGTATTATGATTGCCAGGTTCCCTGAGGCCTCTGATTATATCAAGGACGAAAATGCCCTGAAAGAGATGAACCTTCTGATGGGCATTATCACCGGAATTCGCAATATCCGCGGCGAGATGAATATATCTCCTTCCAAGAAAGTCAATATTCTTATTGATGTGGCTGAAAAAGAAGAAGCGGATTTCTTAATCAGCAACTTGGTGCATATCAAGACCCTTGCCAAGGTGGAAGATGCTACTATTGCTTCCGGGATTCCAAAACCGGAGGCATCTGCAACTGCTGTTTTTGGCCAAAACCAGATTCACGTGCTACTCAAAGGCATCCTGGACTTTCGGGAAGAAAGGAAAAGACTGGAAAAACAGATAGAAAAGATTGAAAAAGATATTGAGGTTTCAAACAGGAAGCTTTCAAATAGAGGCTTCTTAAAAAAGGCCCCGGCTGAAATCGTTGAGGAAGTAAGAGAGAAGGTGGAAACCATGACCCTCAAGCTGGAGAAGTTAAACCAGAATCTTCGGTTCTTTGAGAAGTTACACAATAACTAATTGAAGGAGTAGAAGCCCTGTGAAATGGGACATTTTTTCCAATAGAAAAAAGGAAAGAAGACACCATAGAAAAGATGAAATCGATGAGATGATTGATATCATCGAAAAATTTGCGCCACGGAAATACCGGTCTGAAAGGGACGCCTTCTATTACAACTACAAGATAATGCCGCCATATATCAAACCCCTTTTTTCTCTGCTTCAAGTAATTTCCCAGAGGGAACGCCTTAACGAGGATCAGGTTGTTTTTGCCAGGGAGTTGTTTTTAAAACTAAAGGGGTTTTATGACCCAAAGGAGAAATTATCTCTTGTGGAGGCAATAGAAGATGGAAGCCTAATAAGGAAATTTCGAGAACTGTTTTTGTTCTTTTATGACAAGAAAGATTTTTCAGAGCAGGAGATAAAGGGATGGTTGATTTAGCTCATTTTAGGCACTTCTTTGCGCTTAAAGATAAGACTTAAGGCCACCAGGAATGTGCCAACTGTAATGGCTGAATCAGCCAGATTAAATACAGGCCAGTGATATTGACCCAGGTAGAAGTCAAGAAAGTCGATCACTTCGCGAAATCTGAGCCGGTCAATAAGGTTGCCCACGGCCCCGCCGAGAATTAAAGAAAGCCCTAAAGTTAGTCGGCTGTCGCCATCTTTAAGCTTTAAAAACCAGAGCAGTAATAACACAACCGCCCCCAGGCTGGCGGCTACAAGAAAATAGAAGGTAAAATCAATGCCCGGACGGTTCATAAGGCCGAAAGCCATGCCCCTGTTTCGCACATGGACCAGATCAAAAAAGCCCGTGAGCACTGGCACGCATTCATGTACCCTCAAACTGCTTAAAACGGCCCATTTTGACAACTGATCCAGGACAATCACGGCCAGCGCCGGCCAGGCCATCAGATGATAACGTTTCTTCAATCCCTTACCCCATTTCGGCCAAGGCCTGAATACATTTTTTGCAGATGGTGGGACGGCTGGTGTCATTTCCCACAGTGGGATCATGAACCCAGCAGCGCTCGCACTTAGGATCAGTTGAAGGCGATACCTTTACTCTGAGACCCGGTAATGTTTCGCTTTCAAGGCTTTTCTCAAGCTGATCCATGTCCTTTATATCCACCGAAGAAACGATGAAGATAGATCTGAGCTGTTCCCGATAGGGCGCTATTTTTTCCATGAGATCAGGCGACAGACCGACCGTTACGGATGCATCCAGGGGGTGCCCGATTTTCTTTTCCTTTCTCGCAAGTTCCAGTGCCTTTGTGACCTCTTTTCGAAGCGCTATTATGTCTTCCCAGCGGCCTGCAAGTTCTGGGTCCTTATATGTGGTGTTCACAGGGACAAAGAGCTCAGTATGTACACTGGAGGAGCGTTCCTTTCCTTTCATGTGCTGCCAGATTTCATCAGAGGTAAAGGAAAGAACAGGGGCCATCAGTCTTACCAGTGACTCCAGGATTTCATTCATGGCGGTCAGTGCTGACCTCCTCGCGAGGGATTGACTGGGTGATGTGTAAAGGCGATCTTTTATAATATCAAGATAAAAGGCCGAGAGATCTAAGACACAGAAGTTGTGAAGGCTGTGATAAACAAGGTGAAATTCGAAATCCTTGTATGCCTTGAGGACTTTTTCATTCAATTCCTGAAGCCGGTTAAGCACCCAGCGGTCAAGTTCCTCCATCTGCTGATATTTAATCGAATCAGTTTCAGGATCAAAGTCATTCAAATTGCCCAGGAGGTAGCGGCACGTGTTCCGAATGCGGCGATAGGCCTCTGTCAGGCGCTTTAAGATCTCTTTGGAGAGCCGGATATTGTCCCGGTAGTCTTCTCCCGCCACCCACAGCCTGAGGATTTCAGCGCCATAATTTCCAATGAGTTCTTCCGGGGCGATAACATTTCCCGCTGATTTGTGCATTGCCCTGCCCGACCCGTCAACAACAAAGCCGTGCGTCAAGACGCTTTTGTACGGTGCTTCACCGCGTGTACCTGAGGAACATAGAAGGGAACTGTGAAACCATCCGCGGTGTTGGTCACTACCCTCAAGGTAAAGATCTGAAGGGCTGTAAAGGTAATCTCTTTTCTCCATTACGGCCGCGTAACTCACACCGGAATCAAACCATACATCAAGGATATCCGTCTCTTTTCTGAATCTATCCGCTCCGCATTCAGGACAACGAGTGCCCGAAGGTAGTAGCTTTTCTTCTGATTCACTAAACCAGACATCTGCGCCGGATTTTTCAACCATACTGGCCACATGATCAATAATTTCCTGCGAGATGACTATATGACCACATTCCTTGCAAAAGAACACGGTGATAGGGACGCCCCACGACCTCTGGCGGGAAATGCACCAGTCAGGACGGTTGGCAATCATGTTAGAGATGCGCTCCTGTCCCCATGAGGGGATCCAGGTGACTTTGTTAATAGCATCAAGGGCCTTTTGCCTGAGGCCGTTTTTTTCCATGGAGATGAACCACTGTTCAGTGGAGCGGAAGATAACGGGTTTCTTACAGCGCCAGCAGTGCGGGTATTCGTGAGTTATATTCTCTTCCTTGAGAAGCGCACCCAACTCCTTGAGCCTATCGTTGATAGGCCGATTCGCTTCAAATACTTCAATGCCACCGAAATATTTCACATCCGGTGTAAATCGACCGGAGTCGTCCACGGGCGAATAGACATCCAGGCCATATTCCAGGCCGGTTTCATAGTCCTCTCGCCCATGGCCGGGGGCCGTATGGACGCAGCCCGTGCCGGCGTCAAGCGTCACATATGGCGCTATAACAATCACAGAGGGCCTGTCATACAAGGGATGTTTTGCTTCAAGATTTTCAAGATCAGCAGCCTTAAACTCCTGGATGATCTCGTATGATTCGATACCAAAGGTATCCATGCACATATCCGAAAGCCCCTTGGCCAGAATCATAACCTGGTTATTTCCGGTCTCTACTGCCACATATTCAAAGTCAGGATGCAGGGCAATGGCCAAATTGGCAGGCAGGGTCCATGGAGTCGTGGTCCAGATCACGATGGAAACCTCTTTTCTGGCCAATACCGGATACGATTTGCTCAGATCAGAGATCATGGGGAACTTTACAAAGATAGAAGGTGATGTATGTTCTTCGTATTCAACCTCTGCCTCTGCAAGCGCTGTCTTGCACGAAATGCACCAATAGATGGGTTTTTTGCTCCTCACAAGACTACCATTCAAGGCAAATTTACCAAACTCCCTGACGATCGTTGCCTCGTAAGAAAAATTCATTGTGAGATAAGGGTCTTCCCACTCTCCAAAGACACCGAGGCGCTTAAATTCATTACGCTGAATATCGATGTATTTTTTGGCGTACTCACGGCAATATCGACGTATTTCCACCTGGGACATTTCCAGCTTCCTTTCACCCAGTTCCGTGTCCACCCTATGCTCAATGGGAAGACCGTGGCAATCCCATCCCGGCACATAGGGTGTGTCAAAGCCTGCCATTTGTTTTGATTTAATTATGATGTCTTTTAATATTTTGTTAAAGGCTGTTCCCATGTGGATATGCCCATTGGCATACGGAGGACCGTCATGAAACATATAGCGTTTACGGCCCTTTGAGGATTGACGGATGAGTTGATATAGATTCAGCTTTTCCCAGTTCTCAAGGATTTCCGGTTCCTTTTTGACCAGATTGGCCTTCATAGGAAATGCAGTTTTGGGAAGGTTGAGCGTTTGCTTGTAATCCATGAAATGTGCCTCCAGACAAATTGTAATCTATTAATATATTAGAATAAACTACATAAGTCAAACTCATAATTTGATCTTTTCCATCTTTGTCCCCTGGCAGGTTAGACGTAACTCAAGGTGTCATTCATATGGGGAAAATGCATGGCATAAACAAATTCATTCTGGAAATCCGGGCTCGTAGTCAATTCCAAATACTCCACCTCTCTGGCCACGAGGTTTGCCTCTTTACGTTTGTCAATGTTGAGAAGGGCCATTAGGGCACCATCTCCTGCGGCGTTACCTACGGC
>JAKLQB010000142.1 GCA_022013615.1 Desulfobacterales bacterium
ACAGTCAATAGCTTTATTGTGCGTAATCCAGCTTTGTAATCTGATCTTTGCTTTTTCCATGAAATCCATAAGTTAGCCTCCGTATTATGATTATTTGACAATTACAACCTTTGATCCGTTAGCCTAAATCGCAAAAATACTTTATTTACGTTAAGAAATGTCTTCTGTAGTGTCAAGTAAAGAATCCAGGCCCAGAGGAGATGGGTTTTTGCTTTGGACTAAATTAAATTACTATTCTTAATTCTGCTTCCACCCCATAAAGCTATTGACTGTAAACGTCTATCGGGTTAAAATCTTATATTGAAATCTAAAAGTCATGGGGAGGGCTAATCATGGAGGAGATACTCAAAGGGAAACGAATTCTGATCGTGGACGACGAGGCTGATATACTGGAGACGCTGGCAGAATTGCTGGATATGTGTCTTGTTGATACCGCCCCAAATTTCGATAGTGCTAAAAAATTTCTTAATAAAAACACCTATAATGCGGCCATCCTGGATATTATGGGAGTCAGGGGCTACGATCTCTTGAAACTCACCAAAGAAAAAAATGTCCCTGCTTTAATGCTCACAGCCCATGCTCTCAGTCCGGATAACCTGGTAAAGTCTATAAGGGGGGGCGCCCAGTCTTATGTGCCCAAAGATAAAATAGCTGATATCCCAATGTTTCTGGCCGATATACTGAGTTCCAGTGAAAAAGGGATTAAAAAAGAGGGCACCTGGTTTGCCAAGCTCAAGCCGTTTTTTGACAAGAAGTTTGGATCCGAGTGGAGGGAAGAGCACAAAGAATTCTGGAAGGACTTTGATGAGACATATCATGTCACAAAAGAGGACGTTGAAAAGCTTATGTAGCTGTTATTAATCCGGTTATCCGGTTCAGGATTTATTGTTCAGTATTGCTTGACAAAGGTACTTTGACAGAGAACTTTGCGCCTTTTCCCTCTTCGCTCTCAAGTGATATCTGCCCACCCATATCCTCTACCAAGGCCATCACACCAGCCAGGCCAAGGCCATGCCCCCTGACAGCACAAACGCCTGAGCCATCTATCTGGAAATAGCTCTCAAATATCTTTTTGTGATAGACTGACGGTATTCCCTCCCCATCATCCGTTACAAGAATGACAAGATAGTCCTCCTTTCTATCAACACCTAATCCCACCCGGCTTTTTCTATATTTTATGGCATTGTTCAGCAGGTTTCTCAAGATCTGTGTTAGCTTTTCTTCATCCTGACAGATCTCCTGGCACCAGAGTCCTTCATCAATATGCAGCAGAATCCCTCTTTCTTCCAATGTTTCTTTAAATCGCGCCAGGTCTGCACAGATTCTTATCTCTTCTGAGGCCCTGGAGTCAGTCAAATCAAAAATCTCCACCAGGGTCTTCTCAATCAAAGCTGAGAGGCTGAAATTTGTTAGATTAACAATCCCCTTTCTGGACCGTCCCAGTTCGAGGGCATCATTCACCAGTGTCTTAGCAACCTTGGTATTTCTCAGTACTCTCACTAAAACTTTTTCCTGCTTTTCTGTAAGGGGCCCATATTTTTCCACTCTTCTCAATAACGATACGATACCGGCTTCTATCACTGCAAGCGGAACCTTGAGGTCATGTATAAGGAGGTCAGTTTTTACTCTCCTTCGGTCTGGGTTAAAATCTTTTTTATGCCCCGAATCAATATTTACCGCAACCTGCCTTGATTCGGATTGGTTGTATGGCGCTTTCGCCTTTTGTGAAGAGCTGGCTCCATTCCTTCTGAAAAATTTAAACATATCAATTACCTTTTAAAATATATCAAACCATACTAAAAACAATGCCCACATAGCCCACAAAACTGGTATCAGGCCTTATGTCATAGCTGGTGTAATATAATATTTTCTCTGCTCTTTTTGCACCCAATTTTTTTGTGGCTTCAATCGCAGCGCCTGCCGCTCCGGAACAGCAGGCATTATGGTTCTCAAGTGATTCCTGGATAACACCTTGTCCGTCCATTTCAAGCATCAGATCCACAACCTGCTTATCGTTCTTGTTTTTGACCCACTCGACGGCCTCTTCGCCCGCACCTTTTGGAACATAGCCGTAATTGTAACCATAATGAGTAAGGTCAGTAGACCCTATAATAATGGTTTTGCGGCTCAGGTTTTTTGCTATTTCAACTGCCTTTCCGGCGATCTCCAAAGAAGTAAGTCTCGGCGGTGAACCAATAGGGACAATTCTTGTCTTGGGGAAAAAGTATTTTATGAACGGCAACTGCAATTCTATTGTGTTGTCCGGCTCATAGTGAGAGGATGTTTCAACAGTAAAGGGGAATTCCGCTGTTAGTTTTGTCGCAAGTTCGGAGTCTATTTCCAAATCACCAAGAGGCGTAGCCCAACGGCCTCGCTCCATAATGAAGTTACCACTCCCGGGGTGCAAGTGCCGGCCAAAGATGATACAGGTATCAGGCTGGGTGTGCTGGCTCAGACATTTAATCACGTTACATGCGATCTTCCCGGAATAAAACCATCCGGCATGAGGGACAATGCCACCCACTGCATCTCCATCTTTAGGACAAGGCAGGCTGGCATCTGAAAATTCATCAATGCTCGTCCGGCAATCCGATTCATTCCCGGGATACCATGAACCGGCAAAATCAGACCTTCTTACTTCTTTCATGAGTGTCACCCCCTTTAGTGATTGACGATTTTCGATTGGCGATTGACGAATCAATAGCCAATAGTCAATAATCAATCATCAATTGTCAACCCTCTCTCTTCTTTCTTGCCATAAAATGAGATTGTTGCTATGTAGTTTTACTGATAAAGCGAAAATCAGCAATTAAAAAAAACCTTAAGAGAAGATCCTTATATGTCCTTTGATATCAGTCAGTGGATTGTCAGAATTCCCGTGTTATTGTTCGCCATTACCATACATGAATATGCCCATGGCAGGGCCGCGTTATGGCTGGGAGACCCCACAGCAAAAAACATGGGGCGGCTTACACTGAACCCCCTGCCCCATATTGATCCTTTTGGGGCAATATGCCTGTTTCTTTTTAACTTTGGGTGGGCCAAGCCCGTCCCCGTGAATCCCAGATATTTTAAGAATATCAGGAAAGACATCATCTTGATGTCCCTTGCAGGTCCCCTGGCCAATATCTTATTAGCGATTCTGGCGGGGATACTCATTCGGAATTTCTTTTTCCCCTGGGATATTTATCGTCTGGCATTGATTTATTTATTATTCATGAACATAGGACTCGGTTTGTTTAACCTCCTGCCGATCCCCCCACTTGATGGTTCACACGTCCTGGAGAACATCCTGCCTCTGCGCGCTGCGCAAAAGTACAGAGAGTTTGGTCGTTACGGGCCGATTATTATTCTCGGCATCGTAATGTTGGATAATTTTGCCCATACAGGCATATTATCTCGAGTCCTGATTGGTCCCATGAAGTATCTGGCCCATCTTTTTTCCGGTATCAACTTCTAGCGAAGCCAAGGCCTCAAACCGACCAGTTTATGGTGTTAGAATACCTATATAGCTCGTAGCGTAGAGATGCTGGTTGCTGGATGCTCGATGCTCGATAAAGAAAAAACATTCCTTATTCCATCCAGTATCCAGAGACCAGTCCCGCTCCAGCGGGATATCTTTACATTATTTGCACCACAATATATTGAAACTTGACATAAATTTTAAGATCTTAGCCTATAAAGACACCTAGTTTTTCACATCATATCTTTATCACTTGCTTCAATAGCCCGGTCGATCTCTGCTTTCAATTGTGCCGGCAGCCCTGGAATATCCACGTTCAAAAAACCGCGGACGATTGTGGATGTGGCCTCGTCTTCATCAAGGCCCCTCGACATCAGATAGGCGATTTCTTCCTGAGCTATCTTTCCAACAGCCGCTTCATGGGACATCTCCACACCATCGGCATATCCTTCTAATTCCGGGATTGCCCGCATTACACCCCCATTCAAAATAAGTCCCTTGCACTCTAAGTGGGCTTTGATACCTGACACTTCACCTATCAGATGTCCCCTTGCGATAATATCTCCCCCATTACTGATGGTCCTGGTCACAATTTCAGCCCGGGTTCCGGGTTTTTTCAGAAAGATTCGACCTCCGATATCGTATTCGGAGCCTGGGCTCCCCACGATAATACTGTAAAAACGGGCAACAGCATCTTCTCCGGCCAGATGTGTAACTGGATACATCTGGAGGGATTTGACAGGTTTCATGCAAATATAGTTGTTCAGGAACAGGCCCCCGGCTTCAACCTGGGCTACCGAACGCGGACGCACTACCATACCTTCTGCCCAATTGTGGATCATTGTGAAACTCAGCTTGGCATTTTTTTTCACAAAAAACTCGGAAATACCAACATGTGCGCCCTTTTTAAGATGAGGCGAGGTGCTACACCCCGTTATTATGTGAAGCTCTGAGTCCTCTTCCGCAATGATGATATTATGGACAGTCTGCTGTAGACCATCCTTTTCCAGATAGAGGCAGGCCTGAATAGGGTAAACACTTTTACTCCCCGGCAGGGCACGAATTACATAACCATCATGGAGGTCCAGTTCTGCGGCGGCGGTATATTTGTATGTATCCACCTGAACAAGCTTCCAGTAGTAATCCCTGATCCATTCATGCTCTTCCAGGGCCCGCCGGATGGGGATTACCTCAACGCCCTCCTGCTTTGTACTGCAATGGACAACTGTCGTATCTTTCTGGAAATAGGTCCCACCCCGTTCTTTCTGGGTTATGTCTAACCCTGACATAATCAATTGCTGCTTTTCTTCCTCAGGAAGCGCGCAAAGGTCTTCGTCCGCAAGGTACTTGTGGGGCACCGGCGCCTTTTCAAATTCATCCAGGTTGATGTCAGGCCCAATGAGTGACTGTTTCTTTGAGGCCTTGGCCGCTCTCTCCTTTAACTCGCCTATACTATACATCTCACACACTCCTCATATCCAGATTGACCGATGCATGTCAAAATTTCAACCGGATTGCCCACACAGCTCAACTTGCCGCCAAATAGCACCTGCCCCTTGTCAGCAGCCACATAATCCAGAATATACCCGGTATGGGTTATGATGAGCCCCATTTTGGTGCGCTCTATCTTTTGTTGCATCCTGGTTTTCTTCTTTTGCTCAGACGATTCTCCATCCCTTTGAAGCAGATTAGCGATAGTCTCGCCAACAAGGACAATATTTTCCAGGTCAACACCTGATTCAGGTTCGTCAAAGAGCATCAAATCAGGATCTTGTGCCATAAGCTGGAGCAGTTCTGATCGTTTGATCTCTCCTCCGGAAAAACCGGCATTCACGTCCCTTTCCATAAAATCAAGAAAATTAACCCTGCCTGCCAATGCCTCCACATCAACTTTGTCTTTCCCGCAGATTTGCACCATCTGCCGTGTCTTCAGGCCATCAATTGTGGGGGGGCGCTGGTATGACATGCCTATGCCGAGCCGTGCCCGCTCATTAATGGGAAGTTTCGTAATGTCTATGTCCTTAAAAAATATCTTTCCTCTAACTACCTTATATTGGGGATAACCCATAATGGTCATGAGGAGAGATGTTTTCCCTGAGCCGTTTGGGCCGAAAAGGACGTGAGTCTCCCCCGGTTTGATATCAAGATCAATTTGCTTAAGAATGACCTTGTCCCCAAGTTCAACCTGTAAATTCTCGATATGCAGCATGTTGCTTCTCCTTCATGATGGTTTTAGCTCTTATGTCCTAAGAAGAAAATTTACGTCTCGGAATTTCTACAACTTATTTAAATTATGTGTATTTATTGAGGCCTGGTGGTTTTGCCTCACACATGGAATGATGGAATGATGGAATAGTGTAAAGTCGAAGATCCCGACTTTAGCGGGATTGATTTTAAAATGAGATTAACCCTTTATTAGCTATATGCTTACATGTCAAGAGGACCTTTGCCAATAATCCAATATACCAACTTCCCAAAACCGATTATTCCATCATTCCATTATTCCACTATTCCAATTGTGAGCGGAGCGAACTAAGTTCATCTTACAAAACAAGGAACCGGTTTGACAAGTGCGAAGTGTAATTGCGGAACCAATAGAATCTCACAACCCGGAATCCTGCTTTCAGCGGGAAACCCGGAAACTTGTGAACGCCTACTATTTATGAATGGGGTGTAAACAGATACTCAAGGGAGTTCAAGCTGTAATATATCTGCATGGACAGCATCTGGGCATAGGAGTTGAGTATATTGATCGCGTTTTTGTCGGCATCCTTCTCCACCAGATTGCTGATGCGTGCCATGAACCCCTCATTCACCGC
>JAKLQB010000143.1 GCA_022013615.1 Desulfobacterales bacterium
ATTAAGTCTGAATGTATGTTTCTTTGGCAATGATCTTGGGGACTATTTCCTGTTTCTATATTGCAAATAAAGATGGCTGGGATGCCCTTCCCGCTGAATTTAAGAAATACCATATGGAATGGTATAATAAGGCTCCTAGCATATGGCATGAGGAATTCAAAAAGGCAGATGATAAGTGGATACCTGAATTTAAAAAGAAGCTTGAGTTTATTGACTTCCCGAAGTCAGAACGCGATAAGTTAGTGTCAAAGGCCGAAGCAGTCTATGAAAGGTGGGTAGAGGCACGAGAAAAAGAAGGCCTTCCGGGAAGAGAAATTTTAAACTATTACCTGCAAAAGAGAAAAGAAATTACCGGGAACTAAGTTTTGACGGCCATGTAAAAAGTCCTTTTTACATGGATTGAGGAATTCAGGAATTGCGAATTATTATAAGTAGTTAGCATTGGGGACATTACCCCAAATCCCGAACTTCGTGACTTTTTACGAGATCAACAAGTTTTCTTATGCCTGCTGGGGGAAATAAAACTTCCCCCAGCCCTCTATTACTCCAATACTCCTGGAACGGTTACGACTTTTCTGAAAGCCGAGGAGGTAAAAAATCTTATGCGATTAGATACACAGGCAACTAATGGACAGACCCCTGCCTGGAAGAGGTTCTCCCTCCTTCGTGCAATAGAAGGTAAAATACGGATTATAGAGGATTGGTTGAACCTGTGTTCCGTGTTTATCATCATGTTTCTCATGTTCTTTGCCACCGCCGAAATCTTTGGACGGTATCTTTTCAACAGCCCCATACCCGGCCATGTGGAGATTGTGGAATTGATCATGGCAGGCGTTGTGTTTTTTGGTATTGCATACACTGAGCGGGTTGGCGGGCATGTGAGGATGGAGTTGTTTGTAACCAAGGTACTGAAGGGCCGGGCATACCATATTGCCGAAGTTATTACGGCCACCCTGTCTCTGTTTGTATATATATTTATTCTGGTGTATTCATTTAAAGCCTCTGTGTTTTCCTGTCAGATTGGCGACAATACCGCCTATCTTTACTGGCCCACATGGCCATCAAAATTTGCCATACCTTTAGGCAGCCTTTTCCTCTGCATACGTTTTATTATCGAAATCATTCAGCATATGTCTCAGGCAATAGCCGGCACTGAAATAAGAGACCTGGACTAAGGATAGGGAGGAGATCTGATGAGCCCACTGACAATGGGACTGCTTGGCCTGTTAGCGATTTTTGTTCTGGTGGTTCTGGGCATGCGTATCGCCTTTGCCACAGCCCTCGTTGGTTTTGTGGGGATATGGATAATAAAGAATATGGGAGTAGCAGGAAACGTGCTTGGATTTCTTCCCCATGCCATCGTGGCCCATTATTCTTTAAGCGTGATTCCCCTTTTTATAATCATGGGATATTATGCCTTCTACGCGGGTCTCACTGATGACATTTTTTTTACCGCCCGGCAGTGGGTCGGGCACCTTCCTGGCGGATTGGCCATAGCAAGCGTGTTTGGCTGCGCCGGTTTTGCGGCCTGCACCGGGGCAAGCACTGCTTCGGCGGCCATCATGGGCAGGGTGGCCATTCCTGAGATGAGAAAATATGGCTATCATCCCAGGTTAGCGGCAGGTGTTGTGGCTGCAAGTGGGACACTTGCCTCACTCATACCACCCAGTGTTATCCTTGTGATTTACGGCATTATTACCGAGCAGTCCATTGGGGCCTTGCTTATAGGCGGTTTTATACCAGGTGTTATCTCAGCAGTCATTTATGCGGGGATGATATATACAAGGGTAAAAATCAGCCCGGAATTAGGGGCAGTTCAACCAAAGGCTTCGTGGAAAGAAAGGCTCTATTCCTTAAAAGGTACCTGGGGGGTCCTGGTCCTGATTGTGCTCGTTATTGGCGGGATCTATAGCGGTGTTTTTACTCCGACTGAGGCTGGCGGTGCGGGGGCATTCAGCGCCTTCATCATGGCCCTTGCGATGCGCAGGTTAACCTTGGCAAGACTAAAAGAATCACTTTTAGAGACAGGCCGTACTACAATTATGATCTTTTCCATTATTGTAGGAGTTCTTATCTTTGTCCGCTTTCTGGCCCTCACAGGCCTTCCGAGTTATTTTGCCGAATTTGTCATTGCACTGCCTATACCGCGCCTGCTAATTATCCTGTTACTCCTGTCTCTTTATGTCTTTTTGGGTATGTTCCTGGATGCTATCGGGATGATGATGCTGACCCTGCCCATTATCTTTCCGGCGGTGATGGCCTTGGGTTATGATCCGATCTGGTTTGGAATCATCATTGTAAAGATGTGCGAGATATGCCTGATAACGCCCCCTGTAGGGCTAAATGTCTATATCGTGCGAAGTGTGGCCCCAGATATCCCTCTCGAAGAGATATTCAGGGGAATTATCCCTTTTGTGGCAATGGACATTCTTACCGTGGCGCTTTTTATCGCCTTTCCTCAGATCATAACCTTTTTGCCCTACCAAATGTTAGGTTATTAGTTGATTATCACCCTAATCGAGCGAAACAAACCTGTAGATTTTCGATAGATGCGTTGGCACACAAGGCTCTTGCAAGATACACAATGAACAAAGAACTAAAAAAAATGATAACAGAGCTCAAGGCAAAAAAGGCCATTGCCAGCCACGGCGGAGGTCTCAAGAAAATTGAAGCCCAACATTCCGCAGGACGATTCACCGCCCGTGAGAGGATCGCTCGCCTCCTGGACCCATCCACCTTTGTAGAAATGAATATGCTTGCCTCTCTTCCAGAAGATGCTAACAAGGGACTCTATGGGGATGGGGTTGTGGTGGGGTATGGTAAGATAGATGGCCGAAAAGTATGTATATATGCTCAAGATTACACTGTAAAGTCTGGAACCACGGGACCTGTACATCGAAACAAGATAACAGGCATCATTGACATGGCGATAAAAACCGGTGCCCCCGTAATCGGCCTATGGGATTCAGCAGGGGGACGGCTTGATGCAGAAAACAGGCCCTTAGCCGTGTGCCATTCCTCTATCTTTTACCGCTGTACACAGGCCTCCGGGGTTGTGCCTCAGATTTCTGCCATGCTGGGTCCCAGTGCCGGCAATGCGGCCTATGCTGCAGCCTTGACCGATTTTGTTTTTATGGTGGACAAAAAGAGTTACACCTTTGTAACAGGCCCAATTGCCGTCAAAGAGGTCCTGGGTGAAACGATTACCAAGGAGGCTTTGGGTGGGGCAAAGGTCCACAGCCAGATTTCCGGTCTGGCCGATATGAGAGTTAGTACCGAGGATGAATGTTTCGCCCAGATTCGAACATTACTCAGTTATCTTCCGTCAAACAATGGAGAAAAGCCGCCAAGAATCACTACAGGGGATGACCCGGACCGGATAGATGAAGCAATTGGTGATATTATCCCCACCAGTCTTCGAAAATCCTATGACATGAAGCACATTATCACGCGACTTCTTGATAATGGAAATTTTCTGGAGATAAAGGCAGAGTTCGCCAGAAACATCATTACCGGATTTGGTCGCCTTAACGGGTATTCGGTAGGTATTATTGCAAATCAATCCCGCTTTATGGCGGGGTCTCTAACCGCAGATTCTTCTGATAAGGAGGCCCGATTCATCAGATTCTGCGATGCATTTAATATCCCATTGATTTTTTTAGTTGATACCACTGGGTTTCTCCCTGGATCCCGACAGGAATATGCCGGCATCCTGAGGCGTGGGGCTAAGGTCTTATATGCCATCTCAGAATCTGTTGTGCCTAAAATAGCTGTCTTGATTAGAAAGGCCTACGGTGGTGCAAAACCTGCCATGGGCATAGATAAAGATATTGGCGTTGACCACATATTCGCTTGGCCAACAGGAGAATCAGCCATAATGGGTGCAGAGGCTGTGGCCAATATTATATACTCAAAAGAGATTGCAGGGGCAGATGATCCGGAGACCTTCAGAAAAAAGAAGATAAAAGAACTAAAAGAGGCAGCCCGACCGTATTCGATGGCATATGGTGGCCTTGTTGATGATATCATTGAACCGGGGGAGACAAGGCAAAAACTTATCGTAACCCTGGAATCACTGACTGGGAAACAAGAGATTCGCTATCCAAAGCGGCACGGTAATATCCCTCTCTGAAAAGATCTATACCGTTCCCTCCTGTCTCAGGGAAGTAATCTCATCCTCGGAATACCCCAGCAGATCTGAGAGGATCTCCTGTGTGTGTTGACCTAAAAGAGGGGGTGGAAGCCGGATA
>JAKLQB010000144.1 GCA_022013615.1 Desulfobacterales bacterium
GCGCCCTTGGCATGGTGAAGGCCATGGATGCATGTGGTTTTGGGAACTGCTCAAATGAAAGAGAATGTGAAGCCGTATGCCCGAAGGAGATAAAAATTACCAACATCGCTCGTTTCAACCGTGAATTTCTAAAGGCAAGCTTTGTTTCGCCCCAGCAATTCTCATTATGACCCCCCGCGGTCCTGCCAGATGAAAGCCATAATTAGAATTGCTGGGTTCGCCCATTTTTCCTTGACATGAAAATGTAATTTGTCTATAGACCTGCTTCAATAGCTGATTTTGAATTGTTAAACGAAGCAAGGCGGAGTTGCGTAAAGGCCTTGACACCACAAGGGCAGTCGTGGATACAAGTCTAAAAAACATCCTGTCAGACAAGAGATCCAGCCTCATCAAAAAATGGCGTGAAGTTATCGTTGATACCTATCCGAGTGAAACCCAGAGATTTATTCGGAAAGAAAAGGACCTGTTTGCAAACCCTGTTGGCAATATTATTTCGAAAGACGTAGAGACCCTCTACGATGAATTAATCAAAGACGAGGACGACGATAAGATCACATTATGCCTTGAAAATATAATTAGAATCAGGTCGATTCAGGACTTTAAACCTTCCCAGGCCATTGGCTTTGTACTCCAACTGAAAAAACTTGTAAGGGAAATGTTGGAGTCGAAAGCCCCGATCAACGGACTTTCCGGTGAACTCCAGGCCTTTGAAAACAGAATAGATGACATAGCCCTGCTGGCATTCGATATTTACTCGCAGTGCCGCCAGAAGATTTATGAAATCCGGGTCAATGAAGTTAAGAATCAGTTAGGCAGGTTGTTAAAGAGAGCAAATTTGACATTTGAGATACCGGAGCAAGAACCGGAACTTTGAGATTATAGAATCGGTAGTGTAATTTGAAGAGAGGTAGCCATTTATGAACTTCATCATCAGCATCCTGTTTTCCGGCTTTGCAGTTTCAACGCTTATTTTAATTCCCTGGGTGGGCGTTTGGGCATTAGATTTGAAGGTCCTCTTCGGGATCATTGTTCCTTATGCGGCCATGGCCACCTTTTTTGTTGGCATCGTGGTTCGGGTCGTAGACTGGGGTAGATCCCCGGTTCCATTCAGAATTCCCACCACTGCGGGACAGGAGTGGTCTTTTCCATGGGTCAAGTCAAGCCCTGTTGATAACCCAAAGGGTACCGGGGGCGTTATTGTTAGGATGATTCTTGAAGTGCTCCTGTTCCGGTCATTATTCAGGAATACCCGATTCGAGTACAGAAGCACCGATGGGGGCCCAAAAGTAGACTATGAATGGGAAAAGTGGCTCTGGTTGGCAGCACTGGCATTTCACTGGTCATTCCTTGTTATTTTCCTAAGACACTTCAGGTTTTTTATGGAGCCCATCCCCGGCTTTGTTCACCTGCTTGATAACCTTGACGGGTTTTTACAATTAGGCGTTTTGCCCTTCAATGGTCTGGGTGTCCCTTGCGTATACATTTCTGATCTTCTTATGTTAGCGGCCGTGACCTACCTGTTTCTTAGAAGGCTCTACATACCGCAGGTGCGGTATATCTCACTTCCTGCAGACTATTTTCCCTTGTTTTTGATCCTTGCTCTGGGCTTGACCGGAGTGCTCATGAGGTATTTTCTCAGGGTGGACATTACGGCGGTAAAGGAACTGGCCATAGGCCTTTTCAAATTTAGCCCGACTGTGCCTGAAGGGATTGGTGTGATTTTCTACATCCATCTCTTTATCCTGAGCGTTCTTATTGCGTATTTCCCATTCAGCAAATTGATGCATTTTGCTGGCGTATTTTTAAGCCCCACCAGAAA
>JAKLQB010000145.1 GCA_022013615.1 Desulfobacterales bacterium
AGGTCGTGTTTCCGTGCGGCTGGCTAAATAATGGGGACATCGTGCAGATCTACTATGGTGGAGCGGATACCCATATAGCCCTGGCCACGGCAAGCCTTTCCGAGTTGTTGCTCTGGCTAAAGGAACACAACAGTTAATCAAGAAAATAGCTGCGTGCATAGGAAAATCAAACTATCCTGACAACTTAAGACGCATGACGTGCTGGCTAATAAGACAAAGCTATCCCGGAGATTCAATGAATGAAATAATAACTTATTCATCTGAAGTAAAGGCCTCTAAAGACATTAGTACAATCTATGACGCTGTTTCCTGGTTTGAGAAAAACGCATTGTTGAAATTCAAAAAAAGAAATAAGCGAAAGAAATTAGAAAAGAAACTTGCATTAAAGGATATATTAAACATCCATAATGATGACGGGATAAGAGATTTAGCACAATTAAAAAGAATGGATTTTGCTTGATCAATTAATAATACCATGATGATCTCAGCAACATATATCTGCCCGGTTAAGGGGCTGACCTCTCTCGAACCGCCTGAACCGGCTCGATTAGGCCAGGTGGCCAGGGTGGCTAAAAACCTGGGTCTGGAACGGCTCCTGCTTCCAGTCCTGGAGGAGTCTCTGCTTAAAACGTCCAGGGCCAGAGTCAGTTACCTTGAAGGGCTTATCAAGGACCTGGACCAGGTGTCCGAGGCAGGACTTACGGCGTGGTTGATCGCCCCGGCCCAGCGACTCCTTGGCCTGGATTGGGTGCCACCTCACCTGGTTAAGGCTGTCCGGGACCCCAAGGCAGGCCGTGTCTTTCTTGAGGGGCGTCTCAGGAATCTGTGGCCGTACAACTGGTGGAATGATCTGTCCATACTCCAGAAGAGACTAAAGATCTTCCGGGAGCTTGTAGCTGCGGTCTTGGGACACCCAGCCCTGACAGGCTGGCTCATCATGGACAGGGCCTTAGAATGGTCGCGGCCAGATACTGAAGTGGCGAACCTGGTGCTAAAGTCTTATATGGCAGAAATTCGGGAGAGAGATGAAAGCGGAAGCATTTGCATGGGCTTAGGCTGGTCAGAGCTTCTGAACCCGGAGATGGCTCAAGTACTGACACAACAGGTTGATGGCGTGCGAATGAGCGGTCTTGAAAGCCTGCCCCAGGGTCTGAACAGTACTACGGGTCTGGCCGGAGAACTATTGATGGCTTCCTACCTGGGTGCTCTTTCCCAATGGATTTTCGGGCGGCCAATAGAAGTTGAGGTTGGCTGGGGATTATCGGATAAGGCAGGTGACCCTGAGGAGATATCAGAGGCCGGCAAGCGATTGGCCGGGCAGAGTCTGGCGGGTGTGATATGGTTGAGTCTTATCGGCCCTGAGCCGAGGCTTCACACCCAACCCCCCTGGGGCCAGTGGCCCGGCCTTGAAAGGGTTGGGCTCCTGGGTCAAGACCTGGAGCCAAAGGAGTGGGTGGAGCCATTGTTAAAAGAGATTCGCACCACCGAAACAAGACATGAGGTCAATGATTTCATTGACTTGAGCCCCGAAGAATACCTGGTAGATCCACAAACCCATCTTTTCAGACTTTGGGAGCACTTCAGAGAATCAAACTGAGATGACACTCTTTCCCTACATTCCTAACTTTGACGATATAGTAACGTTTAAAAGGAGATTGCAATGCTAAAAGGGTCCTGGAAGCCCAGGATGGAAGCATCGAGACAGATAGCCTGGAACCTGGCCCTCATCTCTCTGGGCAGCGCCCTTTGTAGCGTGGCCATTAACGGGATTCTGATCCCCCAGCAATTTTATGGCGCGGGATTTACCGGAGTGGCCCTTATCATCCATTACATGTTCTCTTCCCTGCCGGTCGCTGTATTGTATTTTATTCTCAATGTACCTGTCTTTTGCCTGGGCTGGATCTATGTGGGCCGTCGCTTTTTCCTTTACAGCATCGCCGGTATGTTTATCTTCACAGGCACACTGGTATGGATCCACATTTCATTGCCCGTCCACGATAAGATGCTAAGCGCTATTCTGGCAGGTATCATCGTGGGCGTGGGATCGGGGATCATTTTACGATCCCTTGGGTCGGCCGGAGGGTTAGACATACTCTCAGTTATTTTTCTAAAGCGTTTCTCCATCCGCCTCGGCACCACCATCCTGGCCTTCAACAGCCTTATACTGGTAGCAGGGGCTGTTCTTTTCTCCCTGGAGGGGGCTCTTTATACCCTGATCTACATCTTTGTCAGCTCCTACATGGTCAATCTTGTGGTTACTGGCCTGAGCCAGAGGAAGGCGGTTTACATCATTTCTCCCCAATGGGAGGAGATTTCCCACGAGATTATGGATAAGATCCAGCGGGGGGTTACTGTTATTAAGGGCCAGGGAGGGTACACCGGCAGGGATGAACAGATCCTGTACACGGTCATAAGTTTCCGGGAGCTGCCACAACTCAAACAGTTGATCCGTGGTGTTGACCCCCATGCATTCGTAGTGGTTACTGACACCCTGGAGGTAATGGGGCATGGTATTGGAAACCAGCCCCACTGGTAAATTTCTTCAGACGGCAACTGGGCCTGGATCGCGATACCTTAGGAGGTAAACATGGACTTTAATTGGTTTACTGTGAACAAGCTCTTTGATCCGGGCACCAGCGTAGGGGCCATTACCTTGGCCATTGTATTTATTGTTGCCGCCTGGGCTGCTTGTGTGGTTACAACCCGCCTGGTTCAAAAAGCAAACTGGGTGATGGGAAGGCTTAAGCGGGAAGTGGATGAGGCGGTGGTCCGTTACATTATGCGGATCAAAAATCTCTTGATTTTCCTTGTCGCTGGTCTTTTTTATGCAAGCGTTATCCCAGGGCTCAGGGCATTAATGGGTACGATGGTGGCCGGTGCTGGTATTACTGCTTTGGTGGTGGGCTTCGCAGCCAAATCAACGCTGGCTAATCTGATCTCCGGACTCTCTTTGGCTGTCTATAGGCCTTTTCGCATCGGGGATAATATATCAATAGATAATGAGTTC
>JAKLQB010000146.1 GCA_022013615.1 Desulfobacterales bacterium
AAAGGATTATCAGAATGATGAAGCTATCGCAGCTCACTGGAGAACTCTTGAGCGCGCTTTAAAAGACGCTTGGGCTCTTACGATATTTGGTTACGGAGCCCCCTATACAGACGTTGAGGCTGTCCGACTCATGACATCCGCGAGGGGTGATCCGGCCCACCGCGCACTTGAGCAAACTGAAATCATTGTTGTCAGGGATGAAAACGATCTCACGAACACGTGGGAACCGTTCATCCATTCACACCACTATGACATTCGAGATAGCTTTTACGATTCCTATATTGCGAAACATCCACGTCGAAGCGGCGAAGCCCTCTGGGCACAACTAATGGATATTCAATATCTGGATTCTCGAGATTTCCCAAGGGATATGTCCTTTGAAGATCTCTATAAATGGCTTCGGCCACGGATTGAAGCGGAATCCAAAGCAGGCGAACAAACGCATTGACTCCGACCGGTCATGCGTGCCGTTGGGCTACAATAATAAAGGAATTCGGAGGCACTGTGTGACAAAATCAATTAATATCCATTCAATATTGGATTCTGCGTCAAAGATCACACTCTCAGGAGGTGTGGTCGGTAAAGTATGCAAAGTTCTTATTTTCGTTGCTCTGGCCTTCGCTATAATTGCGTGGTCCGTCAAGGTTGTTTGGGTTTCGGCAATCGCGTTGGGAATGCTTTTTCTTCTATGCTTTCCGATCCTATGGCGGATAGTCAGTTTTGCAGACCGAAACCCTCAAGCAGCGATTTTAGACGGTGCAGAGTTTATTACGTTAGAGCAATTACGTTTGGGAACAAAAGCTAATCCCCAACTGCCTTCAGGAGAAGGTGACGTGATAGAAGCAACCCCAATTTCACTTTTACCTGAAGAAAGAGATACGATTCAACAGCCAGATTCAGATACCCCTCAACTGCCAGAGAGTGAGGATGGCGGGGAGGAGGTCAAAAATGGCTAATTTCTATCATGTATTTATACAACCCAAAAAGGGCGTTACAAACGAACAAGTCGAAAACAAGATGAATCTCTCAAAAGATTGGTTCAGATGCACCTACTCTGTTTGGATTTTATATTCAACCTCTCGGATTGATAAATGGCAAGAAAGGCTCCGGCCGCTCGTTGAGCCTGGGGGGAGTCTCTTCATATGCAGGCTGGACATATCTAAAAGGAAAGGATGGATGAAGAGGGAATTTTGGGATTGGATCAAAACAAACGAAAAAAAGCCCAACTCATAAATTCAGCGGACGCAAAAAGCCGCGCCGCTGATTAAATCGTTATACTGAATAAGGACATAATGAATTATACATCTGATGAAATAATTGAAGCAATCAACGATACGTGGAAGGGTTTCTTCAAATGCAGGTCACACTTCCCTTTAATTACAGAGGATTATATCGGATATAAAACGATTCCGATATCTCCTTATTATATGCGTGGTGGGCACAAAGTTGAGATTAGTTTTGATTGTGCTATCGATAAAAAGATGTATCTTGAAATGTTATCAACCGGGCATTGGATAAATCAGAATCTCATAGTGAGGTTATGCGCTACAATAGAATCCTTCCAAATTATTTCAACTGATAAAAAGGTTAAAATAGATCATGATTTAGATGGGGCAACGCATGTTGATATAGTTAGACGACTTCGTCACAGAATTGCCCACTCTTCAGGACGATTTGATCCAGAGAATAACAAGGATTGCAAAACGTTAGAGGTTATGAATGACATCCTTGGCCGTGATTACAAGCCTGAGGGAAGAACTGATTGGCCTATGGCCATTGACTTTGTTCTAACGCCATTGCGTGATGGTTGCATAAAATACGTAAAAAGCAAATATGGGACAGTATAACAAGTCATTTGACTTAATTCTCGACAGGCTGCGCCTGTCTCGAATCAGTCAATTTTAACGTTGTGCAGATAAAATACAAATCTAATGACCTGAAAAAGGAAAAAGGTTAATAACCATTTATGAAAAAGCAATTTGAAGAAAACTTAAGGGAACTGGTTGCCACCTTGGCAAACCATGTGAGCACAGACGACGGGCAGTGGACGGTAAAAGGCTTTATTGACATTTATAAAAATATTTACACCATTTCATCTGACACTAAAATTGTATCTAAAATTCTTGAAATTCATTTATTCCCTAAGATTCTTGAATTTGCAAAAACACATGGATACAAGGTGGTTCTGGCTGAACATCAAAATTACTACCCTGACATTTCCTTTGTTAAAGATGACAATGAGGAGATGAAATTTGCTGTCGACTTTAAAACAACATACAGAAACCAGAAAAAACCACACTTATGCAATGGTTTCACGTTAGGGTCTCATGGGAAATATTTTGAGGAAAGAACAAGTACTAAAAATATTCAGTTCCCATACGGTAGCTATAGTGGCCATTTTTGCCTCGGTATAATTTACAACCGAGCTGATGGGGCAATAATAGATGAAACAAAAGCATACAGCATTGACAAGCTACACTCAATTTCATCAGTCGTTAAAGACTTTCAGTTTTTTGTGGCCGAAAAATGGAAAATAGCTGGGGAAAAAGGCGGGAGTGGAAATACTGCCAATATCGGAAGCATAAATAACATAGAAGACATTATTAATGGGCGTGGTATGTTTTCAAAATTAGGCGAAGAATGGTTTGATGACTACTGGATGAACTTTAACAAAATAATAATTCCAAATCCAAAGAAAAAAGGTAGTACAAAAAAAATCACAAGCCTTAAAGAATTTGTAGAATACAGGAAAGGAAATACTGCTTTAATAGTCCCAAAGAGGAATAATAACATATGAAAGTACAGGTCCCACCGATTAAATCTCAAGGGATAAAAACAAAACTTGTTCCCTGGATAAAAAATATTGTCCCATCAGAATTTAACGGGGTTTGGATCGAGCCGTTCTCTGGTACTGGTGTCGTTGCATTTAATATCATGCCTAAAAACGCTATACTTGCAGATACAAACCCGCATATTATTTCTTTTTATCAAGCAATCGCAGATGGTGTCATAACACCGGAAAGAACCAAAAAATTTCTCAAGGCAGAAGGAGAGAAATTACTCAAGAAAGGTGAAGATCATTATTATTACATAAGAGAAAGATTCAATAACGAACACAGCCCGTTAGATTTTCTTTTTCTAAACAGGTCTTGTTTCAATGGTATGATCCGTTTCAATAAAAAAGGTGGGTTTAACGTTCCTTTTTGCCGCAAGCCACAACGTTTTGCAC
>JAKLQB010000147.1 GCA_022013615.1 Desulfobacterales bacterium
CAGTCCTTTGGGTCGATCCTCCCGGTAATCCGTAATCTAGCGATTGCAACATATCTGCTATGTATCACAAACAAGATAAAATCTTTGATATCAACCAGATACCTTAGGAAGGCACACTCTTATGAAGGCATTCTAATTTAACTCACATACCCCAATATCTTGGATAAGATCCGTTAAGAATTTTTACTCCTTCAGGTGTTTTGATAGATTAAGAGAGGGTACAGCAGGTGAAAGAGCTTTTAGGGTTCTCTACCAAACCACTTCGAACGTATTTCATCCATTTGGCCTTTTTCGATTATGGATAAAATGGCTCTGTTTATTTTTTCGCGCTATTCACTTCCCTGGGCAGTAGCCATCCAATAATCTTGAGGTGCAAAAACCTTTCCAACGACTTCGAACTTCTCATTACCTTTTGTCTGAGCAAAATATAGAAGATTGGGTCGATCATAGACGATAGCATCCAATTTGTCATTCAATAACCAGTCAACGGAGGTGATGTATCTGTAGCAAGGCAAACTGATGAAACGGAAACCATCATGATGATGATTAACATATAGGAACAACGTGGAGGTGATATTACAGATGGTTGGAGCATGGGATTGACATTTATTTTACTTCATTAATATACAGATAGGAGATTGCTTTTCAACAGGATTAATATTTCAAATCGCTCCTTGTGTGTTAAGGGCTATGGAACAATAGATTATTTTATCCTTGACGAAAAGACGATACGAACCCAATATGTTCTATACGTAGACCATATCTTATGAATATGGGCTGTTAATGAACCATTCGAGGTGAGAAATGCAAAAACAAGCCACGCGCACCTACTCCCGCATCACCCGTCATGCTGCGGCTCTGCTCAGCAAGCAAATCAGGATTGCTCGTAAGGAACGCAAAATGACGGCACAGGAGCTGGCTGACCGTGCAGGCATTTCTCGTGGCTTACTTCAGCGACCCCAGTCCATCACAGTCCACCAGTCCAAGGCAGTCCACAGTCCAGCAGTCCCAGTCCATGTATTTCGGCAATAGGGTTATTCCTTTGGCTTGACAATTTTCTGGTGGATGATGATTAATGTCACTGAAATCATGATGATAAAAGAGGAAAAGGCATGAATTTTCGGGTTAATTTCGAACCGCACCATCGAATAGATTTCGACAGGAATAGTCATCAGCTTAGGCCCTGCCAACAGGTAAGTGATTAGAAAATTATCAAAAGATATCGTAAATGCCAACAAAGCACCTGCAACGATTCCGGGCATAATCAGGGGCAATGTGATCCTTCTGAATGTTATCATTTCATTGGCGCCCAGATCCATGGCGGCCTCTTCCAGGGAACGATCAAACCCGTGTAGTCTTGATGATACGACTGTCAGGACAAAAGGCAGACCGATCAGGGTATGCCCTATAACGATTAAAAGAAACCCTCCCTGCATCTTTAAAAAAATGGTAGCAAAACTGAGGAGGGCTATGCCTATAATGATCTCAGGGATAATCATAGGGGATAGGAAAAGGGTATTTAGGATTTCTTTTGCCCGAAACCTGTTTCTAACGAACCCCATAGCGGCGAGTGTCCCTATACAGGTTGCACCGGCAGTAGCTGTCAGAGAAATGAATATACTGTTTTTAACGGCGGTAAATAGGTTTTGATCTTCAACAGCCGACTTATACCACTTTAAGGTGAATTCTCCTAAAGGAAAAGTCGAATATTTGGAGGAACTAAAAGACATGATAATGACCATAACAATTGGTGCGAAAAGAAAGATATAGACCAGGGCAACCCAGATTTTCAGAATAATTTCCCTTACGGACATTTATCCACCTGCAATTTTTTCTAATTTGAATATCTTATTATAAAACAGAAGGAGAACAAGAATTATTATCAGTAAAAGAATACCCAAAGCCGATCCAAATGGCCAGTTAAAGGCGGCATAATATTCTCTCTGGATAAGGTTTGAAATCATCATTTCGGTAGGTCCGCCCAAAAGGTCCGGGGTGATGTACGAGCCGATGGTAAGGATGTAAACGAGAATGCATCCGGTGCTTATTCCTGGAAATGAGAGGGGGAGGGTAACAAACAAAAAAGACTTCAAACGGTTGGCGCCCAGATCTTGAGCCGCTTCTTCTAAAAAGGGATTAATCTTTTCAATAGTTGCATATAAAGGAAGAATCATGAAGGGCAGAAAGACATGGGTCAAACCAATAAATACGGCCTTTTCAGAATAAAGAAATCTGATGGGATCTTCGATAATGCCTATCTGAGTAAGGAAGTAGTTTACCATCCCATTCGTGCCAAGCAAGACCTTCCACGCATAAGTCCGGATAACGATTGAGGTCCAAAAGGGAATAATAAGACCAAGAAAGAGAATCTCCTTTCTTCGGAACTTTGTCCTGGCAAGAAAGTAGGCGCAGGGGTAACCAATGATTAAACATGAAGAGGTTACCATCACTCCATACCAGAGACTCTTTAATAATACTTTAAGATAAATATGGCCTGTTATGGCCCGAATATAGTGGTCCAGTGTAAAGGCCTTGATCATCATCCCACCCGAGTACTGATTAAAACTGTATCTCAGAATCAGGAGAGTCGGAATGATAAAAAAGAAAAAGAGCCAGAATAGACCCGGAGTCAATTCGAGAAAAAGCTTTATCCGCTCCCTGAACCGGGCCAATCCTTTCAACTTCGAGTCAGATTTAACTGCGAGATTTTCTGCCCTGTCAATCATCATCAGCGATCAAAACGCCTTTATCAATGCCCCATCCGACCTGAATCCGGGCACCCTGCGGGTAAGATTTTTTTATTTCATCATTTTGCACTTTGATTGTTAGATGTAGCCTATTTTCGGTAAAAACAGTATATATCGTCAATTCGCCATGGTAAACTGCCTCCTCTACAATCCCGCTGTAGATATTTTCAATCCCGGACAAATTTTCCGAGAGCATGATTTTTTCGGGCCTGATGGAGATGAAAACTTTATCACCCATGTTGAGATTCTCCCTCAGGTTGGCATATATGGGTAAATCTTTACAAGTAACCACGCCTCTGGATTCTTCAAAGGAGCTGACCATACCCTCAATCAGGTTGGTCTCCCCGATAAAATTGGCCACAAAGATCGTTTCAGGGTTCTCATAGATATCAACACTCTCTCCTATCTGTTCGACTATGCCATTGTTTATGACCGCGATTCTATTTGACATGGTGAGGGCTTCCCCCTGGTCGTGGGTCACATAGATAAAAGTTGTGCCAACCTCCCGCTGAATCCGCTTTAGCTCTACTTGCATCTGGTTTCGGAGTTTTAGATCCAGCGCTCCAAGGGGTTCGTCCAGCAGGAGGACAGTGGGATGGTTAATTAATGCCCTGGCAATAGCCACCCTTTGTTGCTGCCCGCCGCTTAACTGGTTGATTTTCCGATCGCCGAAACCGCTCAGTTCAATGAGGTCAAGCATGTCATTGGCCTCTTTTTTGATTCTATCCTTGGAGAACCCTTTCATCTCCAAACCAAAGCCAATGTTCTTGAATACACTCATGTGAGGGAAAAGAGAAAGATTCTGGAAAACAAGATTGGTGGGTCTTTTGAAAGGTGGTCTATCGGCCATTGACTCGCCGCCGATATAGATTTCGCCCTTCGAGGGTTTTTCAAAACCTGAAATCATTCGTAATATCGTGGTTTTGCCGCATCCACTCGGCCCTAACAGAGAGAAAAACTCTCCCTTTTCGATGGCAAGCGAGACATTATCTACAGCGAGAATATTTCCAAAATATTTTGTCACATTTTTAACATCTACATCGATCACGCTCATGATTTTATTTTTTTGTATTTGCGCAATATCTTGGGGCCTTCACACCCTCACCCTGCCCTCTTCCCCATGGGGAAAAGGGTTAGGGAGAGAGGGGATCGCGATATTCTACAAGTTATTGAGTTGTTACTTTAAGCTTTTCCAGATATATAGTTACTCTTTATGATTTATTTGATCAGCCTCCTGCCATCACTCTGTTCATTAACTCATTCCATTTGTCACGGTTTTCAAAGATATATTTTGGATTCATAAAGTAAGTCTTCTCAAGTAGCTCTGGGCTCGCACCCAACAATTCAGTTTGCTCCTTTGTCAATTCAACCAGACTGGAACAGGGGGCATAGGTAATTCCCTCGAGCAGGAATTTTGTATGCACTTCCTTTGATAGGGCCATATCAATAAATGCTTCGGCTGCCCTTCTATGCTTGGCATTTTTCACTATGACCATTGTGTCAACCCAACCGTTAGATCCCTCTTTGGGCTGGGTATATCCAATAGGATGTCCCTCCTTTTTCAAATTATTCACCCGCCCTCTCCAGAAGTCTGCTATCCAGATCTCTCCGGTTGCAAAAAGCGAGGTCAATTCTGCACCACTTGACCAAAATTTAAGCAGGTTTGGCCTCAGTTCTTTCAATTTTGCCTCAATAGCATCCAAATCCGTCATATTATTGGGATCCTGGCCAAGGAAATTGGCTATGATCGGGATAGCTGCTTCAATGCTCGAATAAAAAGCGACGTGCCCCTTGTATTGCTTATCCCATAATGCAGCCCACGAAACGGGCTTATCAACCTTTTTGGTATTCCAGGCAATGCCTTGATCTCCCCAGAAATAGCTTATGCAATAAACATCCGGTCCCGGATCATAAGGGGGATTTTTAAATTTATCATAGAGATATTTATAATTTGGAACATTCTCTACCCTAATAGGTTGTAAAAAACCGTCCCTTATTGCCTGATAAACAAAACCGTCGCTCATAAATGATACATCTATATCCGCTTTACCCGCCTTCCATTTAGCGAATTGTTCAGAATTGTTTCCAAAAAAAGAATGCTTTACCTCGATTCCATACTTATCCTGAAATGGTTTAATGATAAAGTTTTTTACAGCCTCAGCATACGACCCTCCCCACGACTCGATATATAGAGGGCCTTCAATTTTTTCCTCTGCCATCGCCCAGGGACCTCCAAGAAACAAGGCCGCACAAACGATTCCCGCTACCAACAAAAACTTCCCTCTGCTTAATCCTTTCTTATCCATAGTTTTCCCTCCTTTTTGGGATAATTGTTCTGAATAAAAAAACATGCCGCTGACTGCTGCCCGAATTGGCTCCTTGGTTTCCATCCAGGCTGCTGTCAGCATTCCCTAACCCCTAACCCGTCTAACTTATGTAGTTTATCGCCTATGTTCAAATTGTCAATAGAAAAGAGAGAGTCAAAAATATAATTCAGGCGCAATCTCTTAGCGGAGCTTCGCTGCAAATCTCTATTCTCCAACATTCCCCTATTTTCCGCCATTAGAAACCCCATCCTAATAATCTGCCGGGCTATACGGGTTGATTACAGATCAAAATGCAGGTACTGCTCCGGCTCTTTTACCGGATGGCCCCAATAGATGCGCAACTGGCGTCTGTCAAGATCAAAAAGGGCAGAGCACAGGGTGGCACTGATTTCCGGTGGTGTCGCATCACAATAGATAGGGTGGTCACGGTACTCCTGATCGCCTAGCAGGGCCAGGACGTGTGGCTCATTAGGAGGAGAGGTCTTCTGGCATAGCTCCCTGGCACGCGCCAGCCGTTTCCTACTGGAAGCTGTAATCTCCTGGTCCACGCCGATCAAGTTGAGATAGTGATTGGTATGCAAATAATAGCCCTCCACCTCGTGAATGTGATGCCGCTCGGGCGAAACCTCGACACTGACTATGCGTCGCTCGGAAACCGATCCGATGTTGTAGTTAAACCCTGCGGCCTGGCCGGGCTCTGTTGTGCGCTGGATGGCGTCGTCCAATGAGCGGGCATCAAGGATGGAACGGGCGATAAAGTGCCGGCCCAAGCCCACTCGCACCTGACGCAGGCCTACATGATTTATCGTGTGCATGATCCCTGTTTCATTGAAGCCAAATGCATTCCCGGGTAGAAAGCCGGGGTAGCAGAGGGCCCTGAAGGCAGGACCATCGTCGACTGCCACATGCACAACAAACATATTGCCCAATGCTGCGGGCGATCCATCTTCATTATGGCCTATCAGTGCGGCGTCAGTGGTCATAACCAGGCAGTCTGTGCAGCCCAGGTTGCCTCTATCGTCAGTGTCGCCAGTCTTATGCCCCAGTTGCAGCAGCCCCTGGAATTCACCCCTCAGGTTGACGAGAAAAACCTCTTCAAAGGGACGCCCGGCACCCTTTGCCATTCCCTCAAGTTCGGACATATACCCCGGGAAGTGTGTGCGGTGGAGCTTGAGGAATGACTGATAAAAGTTTTTTCCATCAGAGGTGTTGTAGAAGGGTAACAGTTGCTCCTGTAGAAGGTCATAGTTATCAAGGAAACGGTGAATAGCTTCAGCAAAGTGAAGGCCGATAGCCTGGCCGGCCTCCTCGTGACTGCCGCTGACCTCAATTTGTTCGATGGTGTTGTTTATGATGATCTCCAACTTCAGAACCCCGGACATAGGCTATTGATTTTTAACCTTTTTAACCAGGTATTTTTTACTTTTATCATGCTCTTGAATCATTTCGTGAAATTCTATTACACCTCAAAAGTTCAGGAATCTAGCAGGGAATACGAATTCATCAGAATTTTTTCGATTCCTACTCTCTCAATCTTGCAAGGATTTGCTCTCATTCCTGCACGATCATTGGCCGCTGATTCTGCTATCGTTGGTATCATGCTTTCTTCTATCCCTGTTTTAGAAAGTGAGGGAACTTTTAAATCAATAAGTAGTTCTTTTAAAGCTGATACAGCTTGAAAAGCGTCTTGTTCGGTGCTCCCGGTTATTGGTTTCCCGAGGGCATGAGCAATATCTGAGTACCTATCGGGGCAACTACTCAGATTAAACCCTGACACTGTTGGGAGAAGCAGGGCACAAGCAATACCATGATGAATATTTGTGTGCGCACTCAAGGCGTGAGCAATGGTATGAATTGCGCCACACCCAGCTTTTTGTGCCACCCCAGCCAAAAGACTTCCAGCCATCATTTTGTCTCGTGCTTCAAGGTTATCGCCATTGCTAACAGCCTTTCTAATATATTTACCAATTAAGGCAATGCTATGGATAGCTAAAGCGTTTGTGAAAGGCTCAGAACGCACAGATACATAAGCCTCTATACTATGGCTCAATGCATCTAAACCGGTTGCAGCAGTTAGCCCTGGGGACATTGATTTTGTTAACATCGGATCAACCAAAGCGAGAGCCGGACATATTTTGAAAGACGATATCAGCATTTTTAACTTGCGCTCGGCATCGGTAATAACCGCATCCTCTGTCACTTCACTGCCTGTTCCAGCTGTGGTTGGTATTGTTATAAGAGGTGGAATTTCTTTTTCTATTTCTTTTATGCCTACTTCATATTCTTCAATGCTTCCACCATTTGTGATTACAACTCCAATGGATTTAGCTACATCCATAGAACTACCTCCACCCAACGCAATCATACCATCAGCCCTGAATTCTTTATATATATCTATACCTCTAATTACATTTTCGATAGGAGGGTTGGTACCCACTTCACTATAAATTTCGTATTCTATTTTGTCCCTTTTTAGTTGTTCCGTTATTGCTTTGTCTAAACCCACTGTCATGATTCCTTTGTCGGTAACTATCAAAGCCCGTTTTATACCTAAAATCCTAGCCTCATTTGCAAGCCCTGAAACAATTCCCATGCCATATTCAATTCTAGTAGGTAAGTAAAATGAAAATTTCATGACAGCAATCCCCCGTCTTTTTAGGGTGACAAAAACTTGCTTTTCGGGGAAAAAGTATAGGAAAAATTGACCTTGTGTGTCAAGCCAAATTCAACCTCCTCAATGCCATATGGCACAAATATAGGCGGGATTGTGGGGGCAACTCGCTGGCTAGAATTGAAGACTGGGGTCAGGAAAGGTGCGGATGCCGAGACAGTGACCCGGGGGGCTTGTGGGGCAATGGGGTCTGCTCTTGACTCAACTTTTTGAATGTGATTGGAAAAAACATGTCCAGACCTCTGAGAATTCAGTACACCACCGCATGCTACCATGTTATGAACCGAGGCAGAAGGGGTGAGACCATCTTCAAAGAGAAAAAAGGGCTTTCTTGCCTTTATTGATCTTCTCAAGGATATTGTGAATATGTGGAACGCCAGGATTTCCGCCTATTGTAGGTCATATGGTGTAAAGGAGGAAGAGCTTCTGGCATCGAGGAGTGGGAGGCCTAATGAAGCGCGCAATGTAGCGATCTATTTGTTGAGGCAACTAAAGGGTTCTAAATTGAAAGAGATTGGAACGGAGTTTGGCATAAGCAGCTACAGTACTGTTAGCACGATAATAAAGAGGACAAGAAATGAGATACCCAAGAATCGAAGACTTAGGAAACGTATTGAGCGACTAAGATCCGAACTCGTTTTGAGTCAAGAGACCCCATTCCCACCCACATTTTCGGTTCGCGACCCCACGACTGAAATTGACACATCATTTTCAAGCAACCAATTCAGGTCTTTTGCCCTCGCTGACACCTTCCTCTACAAATTTGCTTTATAAATGCCATGCCTCAGATACCTTTTGCCCGAATAAGGGCAAAACATATTACGTGTTTTGCCAATCCTTGTTGCATGTTCCCATTAAGGCACAATGCCCACGCACCATAACGTGGTGAAGTGCGCCCGCTCAGCTCATGGTTATTTCAGACAAAAGACCCCGGATTTCAGAAACCGCGCGACTTCGGTCAGTCAGAACACGGCAGCCCTTCCTGAGAAACCGTCGTATTTTCTCAGCCCCCCTCAAGGGGCGGAAAAAACACCAGCTTATCCCCAGGCCGAAGGATATGATTCAAGGTGCAGTGACGGCCGTTTATCATGGTGATCACTTTGGAATCCGAAGGCACCTGAAGTTTTTCCAGAACGGATGCCACCGTGGCGTTATCGGTGACTGTCAGCGTCCCCCCGGTTGACAGATGAGCAGTAAACTGTTTCAATGATGCATACCCCTTAACGTTGATGATCATCCTTTTTCGCCTTCTCTTATCCTTTCGCTATGCGTAATAAATCGTGTATATCATATTTAAATTGCAAGGAAAATGAATATTTGCTATGTTTAGAAGAAATGGATGAGGGGGAAAAAAGAATGGGTTATATGGGCAGAATTCTGCGGGTTGATCTGGACAACGGCGCGATTGGGTATGAGGCTTTGAACCGGGCATGGGCGCAGGATTTTATAGGCGGCAGAGGCCTGGGCATACGATACCTGTTTGAGGAGGTTGATCCAAAGTGTGATCCCATGGGACCTGCGAATAAATTGATCATGATGACGGGACCGCTCACCGGTACTTCAGCGCCCACCGGGGCCCGCTATATGGTCGTGACCAAATCCCCCCTGACAGGGGCCGTCACCTGCTCCAATTCAGGAGGGCATTTCCCCGCCATGCTGAAGAGAACCGGCATTGACGGGATTATTTTCGAGGGACGTTCACCGAAACCGGTCTACCTCCATGTCACTGAAGACGGCGCTCAACTGAAGAGCGCAGAACACATCTGGGGAAAGAACACTCATCAGACCACCGACCTTTTGAAGGGCGAGACAGATGAAACGGCAAAGGTGGCGTGCATCGGGCCTGCAGGTGAAAACGGCGTGCTCTTTGCCGCTATCATGAACGACAAGGACCGGGCCGCGGGCAGATCGGGTGTGGGTGCCGTTATGGGGTCAAAGGGATTGAAGGCCGTGGTGGCAGAGGGTCACCGCAAGGTGCCGCTCCATGATGAGGCCGCTTTCAGGCAGACCGTAAAGGAGATGCTGGCCCGTTTCAAGGATTCCTTCAAGGACCAGCCCCCGCCCCTTCGTACCTACGGCACCGCCATTACCGTGATCGTAACCCAGAATGCAGGAATCTTTCCCACCCGCAACTTTCAACAGGGCACCTTTAAAAATTGGGAAAAGATCGGCGGGGAGGCCCTGACCGAGCGATTCCTTGTAAAGCCGAGAGCCTGTTTCAGTTGTCCCATCGCGTGTGGCCGGGTGACACGTGTTCCGGAGGGGCCCTATCAGGGAGAAGGTGAAGGCCCCGAATATGAGACCGTCTACTCCCTTGGAAGCAACTGCGGCATCCAGGACCTGGCGGCCCTTACCAAGGCCAACTATATCTGCAATGAGATGGGCATGGACACCATCAGCATGGGCTCCACGGTGGCCTGCGCCATGGAGATGTACGAAAAGGGTATCCTGAAGGAGTCCGTGATAGGACGTCCGCTCCCCTTTGGCGATGCTGAAGGCCTTGTGGAGATGTGCCGCAAGACAGCGGCCAGGGAGGGTTTCGGAGACCAGCTTGCCATGGGAAGTCTCAGGCTGGCCCGGGCATACGGATGCCCTGACCTGGCCATCGTCTCAAAGGGACAGGAATTTGCCGGTTATGACCCCAGGGGGGAAAAGGGGATGGGTCTTGCCTATGCCACCTCCAGTATCGGGGCCAGTCATATGCGGGGTGATCCCGCCTATATCGAGATTTTGGGGGTCCCGAAACTCATCGACCCCCTTACATGGGAGGACAAGGCCCAAATCGTAAAAGACTGGCAGGATGTCTTTGCCGTGATCGATTCCGCAGGGCTCTGCGTCTTTTTTTCCGTCCGGAACCTGGTAACGCCCACGGAAGATATTCGACCGGAAGGTGTGGCGCGGTTGCTCAATGCCGCAACGGGAACGAATTACGATATGGACTCCCTTGTCAGGGCAGGGGAGAGGATCGTAAATCTGGAGCGGCTCTTTCTCATTAGGGCGGGCTTTGGCTCCAAAGACGATTCCTTGCCGAAGCGGATCACACAGGAACCGCTCCCGGACGGACCTGCAAAGGGACATGTGTGCGAGTTGGACAAGATGCTCCCCCAATACTACAGCCTTCGCCGTTGGCGGCCCGACGGTTCACCCGAGCCGGAGCTCCTCAAGGCCCTCGGTCTCGATCGGGTCTGAGCCGTCCACATCGGTTTTCACGTTAACCGCATAGTGGATATCAATCTCCAAACAGACAGGATGAATGGCTACATGAAAAAGCTTATCGTTACGGTGGCGCCCACAGGCTCGCTCCCCACAAGAGAGATGACCCCCCATGTGCCGATCACAGCCGGTGAGATCATTGAAACGGGGATCCGCTGCGAGTCCGCTGGTGCATCGATTATTCACGTCCACGCCAGGGACCCGGAAGACGGGACCGCATCCACCAAATACCATCTTTTTGAAGAGATTTACCATGGGCTCAAGGAAAAGACCGGCCTCATCATCCAGATATCGACGGGGGGCCGTGCGGGCATGGCCTATGAGCAGAGGTGTAAAAGGCTCCGGCTGAGACCTGAAATGGCCAGTCTGACAACAGGATCGGTTAATTTCCCCACCTCGATCTATGAAAACAGCCCCGATTTGATCAACGCCCTGGCAAAGGATATGCTTGAACTGGGGATAAAACCTGAACTCGAGGTCTTTGATCTGAGCATGATAAACAACGGCATTCTGCTGGCCCAGGAGGGCCTCGCAATCCCTCCACTCCATTTTGATTTTGTCATGGGTCTCAAAGGCGCGATCCCGGCAAGCATCGACAATCTGGTATACCTCAAGAACACCATTCCCCGTGATGCCACCTGGTCCGTTGCCGGGGTGGGACCTGCGCAGCTCCCCATGAATCTGCATGCCGTAATGATGGGGGGTCATGTGAGAGTAGGTCTGGAAGACAATATCTACTACAAAAAGCGTCAGTTAGCCACCAACGAGGCACTGGTGGAGCGCATTGTACGTTTGAGTGGTGAATTGGGAAGGGAGGTGGCGACCCCTGACGAGGCCAGGGAGATCCTTCACCTGACGTAATGAGATATGGGAGACCGATCTCCGGGTTGCCACAGGAGACTTTTACATGCCCAGATAGGCGCGCTTGATGTCCTCGTCCTCCACCAGATCTTCGGAAGTGCCGCTCCGTGTTATTCTGCCGCTCTCTAAGATGTATGCCCGTTGAGAATGTTTCAATGCCTGTTCAACATTCTGCTCCACCAAAAGTAGGGTGGTCTCCCGGGCCAGGCCGTCTAAGACCTTGAATATCTCTTTGGTAATGAGCGGGGCCAGCCCTAAGGACAATTCATCAATAAACAACATTCGTGGACGGCTCATGAGTGCCCGTCCGATGGCAAGCATCTGCTGTTCCCCTCCGCTCAGGGTGCCTGCCCTCTGATGCTTCCTCTCCGCTAATATGGGGAAGAGTTCGATAACGTGACCCCTGGTTTGATCCAGATCTTTCCGGCCCCGTTTTGGATAGGCCCCGATCTCCAGGTTCTCCCAGACGGTCATATCCCCATAGACCCGCCTCCCTTCCGGAACCAGGGCCAGACCGGCCCGTATGATCTGATGTGCCTTCTGACCCGAGATGGGTGTTCCGGCAAAGCGTATCTCCCCGCCCGAAGGGGGCAATACGCCCATGATAGAAAGGAGAAGTGTGGATTTCCCCGCCCCGTTGCTTCCGAGTATGGCCACCTTTTCGCCTTCCTTCACTTCAATGGAAACATCCCACAGGATCTGTGTCTCGCCCCGGAAGACGTTCAGATTAGAGATCTTCAGCATGGTTTCTTTCCTGACAGAGGTTCATCGGGTTTTAGGTTCAAAGGTCTCGTTTCAATGTCCTGGTGACTCCCGGACCTACCGACCCCGGACCTTGAACCCATTAACGGTTACTCGCCCAGATAGGCCTTGATGACGCTTGGATCGCTTACCACTTGGGCAGGGGGCCCTTCCATAAGATTGGCGCCCTGGTCCAGGACGACAACCCTGTCGGCTGCCGACATGATGGCGCCCATCACATGTTCTATCCAGAAAATGGTCAATCCGAAATTATCCCTCAGCTTTTGGATCAGTTCAACGGCCTGAAGGATTTCCTGGGAATTGAGGCCTGCCAGCACTTCGTCTAAGAGCAGGACTTTCGGTTTCGTCGCCAGGGCCCGGGCCATCTCCAACTTTTTTTTGTCAATGAGATTCAGCCCGTTTGCCAGTGTGGTCTCGTTGGACAGGAGGCCCACATAATCGAGGACCTCCCGGGCCTGTTCCTGCCATCCTCCGTGTGGCGTCTGCCTTGGGCTGTTGATCACGGATACGCCTACGTTTTCCAGACAGGTCATCTCCAGAAAAGGCCGCGTGACCTGAAAGGTCCTGGCTATCCCCTGTCTGCAGGTGCGATTGGCCGTGTGACCGGTAATATCCTTTCCATCAAATATCACGCGTCCGGATGTGGGTCTGAATGCGCCCGCAATCACATTGAAGAGCGTGGTTTTCCCTGCGCCGTTGGGGCCGATCAGCCCTACGATCTCTCCCTGCTCGAGGGTAAAATCCACATCCCTCAGTGCCTGGACACCCCCGAACCGCTTTGATATGCCGTAACCTTCAAGCAACGCCAAAATAAGACCTCCTCACCCGGAGAAGTGACTAAAGTGAGTTAAAGTTCCTAAAGTTGATGTTTGGTTTTCATTCGATGTTCGACGTTCATCTTTTTCACCACTGGCTTTCCCGACGCTGCAAAAAAATTTTTGTGTTCCTGTCACAACATTTCATTGTTAACTGCCTAAACGACCCTTGGTGTGCCCGGTCTCTCATGCCGCAGCCGCCTTGACCCTGGCCTTGCGTCGTCGTAAGAGACCCGTAAGCCCTTTTGGAAAGAACCTGGCCATAAAGAGCGCTACAAGCCCGAATACCAGAACGTGATACTCGCCGTATGCCCGGATGTATTCGGACAGAATTTCCAGGACAAAGGCCCCCACGATGGGTCCCACAAAAGATCCCATGCCGCCTATGACCGTCATGGAGAGCACCAGGAACTGTTGGTTCAGGGAGGGGATCTCCGGGGTCACCAGGAGAAGGTAGTGGCCGTACAATGCCCCGGCGAGGCCTGCCAGGGCGCTGGAGATGGTAAACGCCAGGACCCGAACCCTTACCACATTGACGCCTAATGAGGCCGCTGCCCGTTCATCGTTTTGAACGGCCCTGAAATTGAGGCCTGCATTGGAGTGGATAAGTTTGTATATCACCACTAAGGTGATGCAGGTGCCAGCAAGAAAAATGTACAGATAGGCGGATTTGGAGTAATTGGCGATGAGCCCCGGAACCTGGAGACCCATGGTGCCCCGTGTAAATTCGTATTCGTTGGTGATGATGATATGGAGAATTTCAGAAAAACCGAGGGTGGTCAGCGAGAGATAGATCCCGCCCATTCTGAGACATAGCACCCCCACACCCAGCCCCAAAACAGCTGCCGCCACAACACCGATGCCGACGCCAACCCATGGGTTGAATCCCGCCTTGGCGGCGAGGATACCGCTGGTATATGCGCCGATACCGGCAAAGGCGGCATGTGCAAATGAAACCTGACCGGTATACCCGGCAACAAGGTTCCAACTGGAGGCCATCATGGTATAAAAGAGGCTCACAATCACTATGTGGAGCTTGTAATCATCCAGGACAAACGGCGAAAGGGAGAACAGCCCTGTAAAAACGAGGAGAATGGCGTAAAATTGTTTGTCTTTCAACTGAACCCTCCGGTAATCGGATATGTTAGGTCTCGCTCCGTCCAAAGAGGCCCACTGGTCTTACGGCCAATACCAGGATCAGGATAATAAAGCCAAAGATATGTTTGTATCCGGTAGAGATAAACGCGGCCCCGAAATTTTCCACCAACCCCAGGGTGAGTCCCCCCACAATACAACCCCACATGGAGCCCATCCCTCCCAAAACCACCACCACAAAGGCCGTAAGGGCCACCGGCAGCCCGGAGGTGGGTGAGACAGGGAACACCGGCGCAAGGATGACGCCGGCCGCACCTGCGAGTGCACACCCCAGACCGAAACTCAGCATATTGAGCGCAGTGGTGTTTATGCCGTTCAATTCGGCCATCTCCCGGTCCTGACTGGCGGCCCTGATAATTTTCCCAAACCAGGTCTTTTTCAGCATGACAAATACGGCCACGATAACAATGACACCCGCCACAAGGGCGGCCAGCCGCTGGTTGCCATAGTAAAATTGGCCGAGCACGTTGGTGGCCCCCTTCACCCAGTTGGGCGGTTTGTTGGGATAAGGCCCGAATATCAGGAGATAGGCGTTCTGGAGCACAATGGAAAGGATGAAGGTCAGGATCAGAGAGTACATATCGTTTCCATAGGTGGGACGGATGAGCGTATACTCGATCAGAATGCCGAACAGGAAGACCAGGCCCACAGCGACAGCCATGGAAATATAGATGTTCCAACCGAGGGCATCTGCAAAGATAAAGCTGAAATACCCTGCAAGGATATAGAGCTCCCCGTGGGCGAAGTTGACCACCTTCATGATCCCCACCACCAGCGACACACCGAGGGCCGACAGGGCGTATATCACGCCGATGACGATCCCGTTCATCAAGGCAATTGAAAACATGCAGATACCTCTTAAGATGCCGTAATGCATGTAATGAACAAAAGGGCCGCGCCCTTCTGTTCATTACATGGTGAAATCCGGTTAAAGTTTCTTTCTCGACCTGATAGGGATCGACCTATTTCATGAGTTTCCCGGTCGCTCCTTCAGGAGGATAGAGCACCACCTGCTTTTTGTCCTGCCACTGGATGACCAGCATGGGCGGCATCCAGTGATGATAGGATAGCCCTCCCTTGGTGGTGTCGAATTTGGCAGTCCCTCGGGTTACCAGGAGATTGGTGTTTTCAATGGCCTGGACCAGTTTGTCCGGATCAGTGGAGCCTGCCCTGTTGATGGCGTCCGCAGCGATGAGGATTGCATCAAATATGGATCTGGACTTGTAGTCGGTGGGCTTCTTATCGAACTCCTTGACATAGGCCTCACGAAAATAGGTGGCCAGTTTTGTCAACTCCACCTTTTCGTGCATGGAGGAGACAAAGCACTCAAGGTTTCCGTAATCGCCCACATTTTTCCAGAAATCGGGCCATAGGCTCGGGGGACCTGCGCCGTCAAGGATCGTGGCCTTGGGGGATACCTTCACTTCGCCTGCCTGGGCCACAAAGTAGTGGAGACCGGTGCCATAGACAAAGGCAAGGATTACATCCGGATCAAAGGCCTTGATCTTGGCCAGCTCCGTGTAATGATCCTGGCTTTTCCGCTCGGTCACCAGGGTCTCGTTGGCAACGCCTGCCTTGTCAAGGGCAGCCTTGCACAGTTTCCCAATTCCAAGACCCCAGTCGGTATTTTCAGCAACAATATATGCCTTTTTGAATTTCTCATAGGAGACCCACTTGGCAATGGTATGGTTTACCACCCCCGAATTGGATGGGCCGGCGCGAAAGACAAATTTATAGTTTTTGGCGGTAATGGCATCCGCCCAGGCTTCGGCCACGATAAAGGGCACCTTGAGCCGGTTGGCCACTTCGATTTCCGCCAGGGCTGCCGATGAGTGACTTTCACCCAGCACCATTGCAACCTTGTCCCGGATCACCAGTCTCTCAAAACCGGAAGCCGCCTTGTCGGGGGCCCCGGCCGTGTCTTCAAAGACGATTTCCAGTTTTTTGCCCAGGACCCCGCCCTTGCCATTGACATAATCCGTGGCCAGCTTGATCCCTTCGTCAAATGCCTTGCCCGTCGCTGCAGCCGTTCCCGTACGGGGGCCTACCACGCCTACTTTGACGGTGTCCGAAGCCACACAGGGGTTTGCCACCAGAATCAGGCACAAACCAAGAAACAATGCACAAAATCCAAAAGTTAACTTTTTCATGTCTTACCCTCCTTGCCTCTTAGATGTTAATAATATCCGATCCCTTAACGGAGCGGAAGTCCATATGGATGGCGTTCGCCATCAACCCAAAAAACAGGCCTTAAGTATGGGCCGAACCCACCATTTTTTCAAGGACTGATTCCATGGTTTCAACCACCAGATCCAGTTCCTTTTTCTTTATGGTAAATGGGGGGGCCTGCGCTGCCATAGCTTTCACCACTTCCCGTCGGCCATGGCCCACATTGACGCAAATGGGCCCGCCGCCGGCGTCCAAATATTTTTTGCCCTGAGCATCGGTTATCCATAAGCCCTCGGCGCGGACGGCCGTGGACAGGTCACGGTCCAGGCCCCTGTGAAATACAAAACTGTTATCCATGGTCGGCCTCCTCATAGAAACCCAGGGCCTGGGAAATTCTAAGAGCCACTGCTTTGACCACCGGCGCCAGTTTTAGGTGAATGGTGTCTTTTTGATATTGAGCCGCATTTACCGCCATGTTGAGGGCGGCCACCACTCTTCCATCTCTGTTCCGGACAGGCGCCGCCACCGAGATGAGTTCCAGGGCCAGTTCTCCGTCATTGACCGCATAGCCGTCCACCCTGACCTTTTCCAGTACCCCTTGGAGGGCTTCGGTGGAAAAAACCGTGCGGGGCGTCATGGCTTTCTTAGCGGTTTGCTCAATAATTTTCAAGGCCTGTTCCTGGGGCAAAAATGCCAGGAGGACTCGGCCCATGGACGTGCAGTACGCGGGCAGTTTTGAACCGATTTCAAGATTGATGGTCAGAATTTTCTGGGTTTTGATTCGGTCGATGTAAAGGATATTCATCCCGTCCAGGATAGCCAAATTAAAGGTTTCGCCATGGTCCCTGCTGGCGCGCAACAGATAGGGGTGTGCGGTTTGCCAAAGGTCCGAGGATTGAAACGCGCCGTAACCGAGAGCCAGCACCTTTGGGGATACGCGATAAGTCTTCATATCCGGGTCTTTGTCCACGTAGCCGAGGGATTCCAGTGTGAACAGGAAGCGATAGGCGGTGGGCAGCGTCAGTGCCATGGCTGCGGCGATGCGGCTCAGGGTAAGGGGCTCCCTGCTTTGGGCCAGCAATTCAAGGATTTTCAATCCGCGACCCAGAGAATGAATATGGTATCTTGTTTGGGTGGAATTTTGCATTGCGAAACCTTGTTTTGCAACATAAAATAAGGCTGGGGTTTTGTCAAGAAAAAAACGGCAAATTCAACCTTCCCGCCCTGGCGCGATTTAATCGATTTGAAGGGACGACTCAGGTGTATTGCTTAAGAAAGGATTTTTTGGAATTGACAGGCAAGACCAGTTCTGGGCCAGGGAAAGGCGCGGATGCCGAGACGGTGACCGGGGGCTTGATCTTGCCAGAAGGACGGAAAATCCAAGAAATTTATTATAGACTCAACCGATGCACCTTCCCGATGGCTTCAATCTGCCTGTTCTCGACCCCGGCCTCACTGGCAAAACGCGGCCATTGTGAAACTGATTCTATCACCGCTTCGATAATCGGGACGCCGGACTTGATATTCATCTCTTTACCAACGGCAAGCAAATCTGCTGTTGTAAACCCATCACGTTTACCATGAATAGACATTTGATGTTGATGGGTCCAGGGTCCGTCGGGATTATAGGCATAGATCACATCAAAGGCCGGAGCCAGACCCCACTGTCCTCGCTTGTCCATGATAAAAGCGATATTCTTGGTATGATCATCCTGATTGCGGGCTACCACATTGAACACCATGCGCCGATATTGTTGTTCCGCATCTTTATAAGGCAATCGCAGCTCCCGCATGATTCGAAATGCTTCTTCATAAGAATGGGCTCCGGGTGTATTGAAATCAAAATGCGCCATGGCGCAAAGCGACTGAACATGAAGCTTCTCATTTCTGCCGGACCTGTCAAACCGCCGGGTCATAAAATGAGCTCGGTCGCCCTCTTCCAAAAGGCGGCACTCGGTCATATTGATACCCGCGGCTTTGGCCATGAGAGAATAGGCATACTCAATGCGCCCATAACCGGCAGGATCCCCAAGCGACGTATCGCGGACACCGTCAAATTTCAGGATCCAGTAGTCATATCCTTTGGGCGCTGCCACCTGGCCAGAGCGTACTTTTCCGGTTTTATCATTGAGGGCAATCACCGCTTTGGGGCGGTTGCCGCCTGCTGAGGTTCCCACGCGGATTATATTCAGCATGGCATCTGAGGGATCACTGAGAAAATCGCTCTGAAGCTGAGACCGCTTATCTACAACTGCCTGTGCCAGTTCCGTTAAGGCCTGCACTTCAACAGGCACCGAAGTTTCTATTTTTACATTGATCACAGGTCGAAACTCCAAAGCGCCCATTCCTCGTTTTCCGGTGTAGCAGAGCCGTTCCATCGGACTGAAACTTTCAGGTGTTCGGCCTTGTCCGGCGAGCCATTGATTGATAATAGCATTACCAAATTTATCCGGCAGAGCATCAGCCAACAAGCCCGGAAGCCCTTTATATGTTTCAAAAGGCAATCTACGAAATTCAAAACGGGCTGCTCCCCTGCGTGCTTCATCAATTGGCATCATGATGGGAGAAAGGTCCAAACCATGTTCCAGAAAACCCGGATCAAATTCAAAGATAGCGAACCTATTTTCTTCATCCCAGGAAACCGCCCCCACTGACATGTTCCAAATCCGAACTTCAGCAACCTGCACTCTATCTACCACTCTGATTCTCCTCAATTCGATTGCTTTTTCTTCGGAGAGGCCCTACGTCTTTCTTTGCCCTTTAGTTTTGCTAACTGCAAGGGGCTGATACCAGGTTCCGGTAAGAAGCTTTCCAACTCTTCCAGGGCGTTTAAAGCACGTAAAATCTGAATCAGGGTCATTACGCTGAACGGTTTGCCTTGTTCGACATCGCGAATAGTGGTGCGATTCAGACCTGCCTTTTCAGCAAGGTTCTGTTGCGACAGATTATTGTCGAGCCGCCTGCGTTTTAAGCGATCCGCAATTCCCCGCAGAATCGCCAAGTCACTCTTACCATAAATACTCATAACGATGGCTCCCAACATCAATAATTCGATAATACCTTAATTATGATGTCTACAGGCATCATTATAATGTACAATGTTGTCATTGTCAACAACTTATTAATGGTGGCATTAACCATCATACTATATAAATATTGCGATTAATGATGTATATACCCATCGTATTCCGATATAACAAAGCACCGACTGAGATTGGACTTCCGGTTAGGCTCCTTACCTGCCATAACAGGGCACTCTATTTCATCGCTCACATGCTTGGATTTGTTTTTTTGAATGATTCTTGCACCTGAAAACCGTTTTCCCTTGACTTATAAGAACACATTATTTTAACTTAAGTCATACAGTTTAAGTTATATATCAATTATATTCTTTTAATATAAAATAATTTATATTCGATTAAGGTTTTTTTCAATACGTCACCCTTCAATTCAGGAGACAACTTCATGGAATGCCTCTCAAAATGTGCCTATCTGACTTCTGATAGAGCATTCCTGCTCTTTACAATCACAATTAAAATACGGAGGAATTTATTTTGGCACAGATAATGACAACCAAGGAATTGGCAAAGTATCTAAGATTGCATGAGATTACTATCCTCAAGAACGCGACAAAAGGTATAATCCCTGGAATTCGGATCGGTAGTCGCTGGCGATTTGCCAAGGAAACCATTGATAAATGGGTCGCCGAAGGCCAACATGGACCTCAGGTTGATAAAAAATCAAAGACAAGAGTTATTTCTAATCCCGGGAAAAAGCAACTGCCTAAGAGGAAAAAGTAAACGCAGACGCCATATGTTGCAGAACCTGATGCAACGTATTCGGAAAATTTTATACTTACCGCTGCTTTAACCCCACCTGCCCGGAATAGACGTGCCGCAGAATTTACAGCGACCGTTTTCCATGTTATGTTGCGGTATTAGATACCCTTTCCGCTCTATTAGAATTTTATGGCAGTTGTGGCAATATGTGTGGGTGCCTTCATGGCCTGGCACATTACCGAGGTATACATATCGAATTCCTTCCTGAAGAGCCACCTTTCGAAACTCCTCCAGTGTTCCGATGGGTGTGGCCGGGAGGCGCGTCAGCTTATAATGCGGGAAAAATCGCAGAAAATGCAGGGGATAATTCGGGCCCAGCTCCTTTAAAATCCATCCACACATGCGTTTAATCATCTCAATATCATCAACATACGTAGGGACCACAAGGGTGGTCATCTCAAACCATACGCCCTCTGTGTGCAGGGTCTTGAAGGTATTTAGTACAGGCTGGAGCCTTCCACCGTTAAGGGATCGATAAATACGGTCATCAAAAGATTTCAAATTGACATTGGCACCATCCAGGTATTTGCAGAGCCTGATGAGTGGTTTCCGGTTAATGAAGCCGTTTGAGACCAGCACATTCTTTAGCCCCGCCTCCCTGGCCAGTTTTGCCGTGTCATACATGTACTCATAATATGTAATGGGTTCAGAGTAGGTGTAGGCGATAGAGGGTGTTTTTCTTTTTTCTGCTTCACTCACAACACTTTCAGGAAAAAGCTCATAGTGGCGCACTTCTTCGGGCTTCATTTGGGAGATCTCCCAGTTCTGGCAGTTGAGGCACCTGAAATTGCAGCCGGTAGTGGCGATGGAGAGGATCAAAGAACGGGGATAGAAATGGTTGAGCGGTTTCTTTTCAATGGGATCAACGTTAATTGAGCTGGGGTTACCATAGGTTAGGGAGTATAGCTTTCCGCCTATATTCACCTTTGATCTGCATATACTCCGATCCCCCGGTTCGAGTATACAACGGTTCGGACAGATTTGACACTGCACTGTGGTCCCGTCTGTTGTGTAGTGAAACCCCTCAACAGACCATTTCCATGGTTTTTTAGGGGCATCATTTTTGAAGATATGCCCCTTTACGCTTTTGGGCCTCTTATCCTCTTTTCCAAGAAATCCGTATCCCGCACTTGCGCAAACAAGGGCCGAAGCACCCAAGCCCACGGATTTCAAGAATTCTTTGCGAGTAATCGCCTTATCCATATTATCTTATTTATCTTTTTTGACAGTAAAAAGGATAATCATGCTGCTTGAAACCTTCACAAGAATCAAAAAAATAACTGCGGCCCGGATGCCCCACAAGGGAATCAGGATCGTACCCGTGGCAAGGGTTCCCACAGAGGCACCGCACAGATCAGCGGCAAAGCAACCAGCAGCAGGACTGCTCTTTTCGCCGATCATGGCTGTTGCTACTGGGAACTGAAAACCACAGAGCAGAGAAAAGAAAAAGCAATATGCCAAAAAGTATATGGGATGTGGCTCACTTTCAAAAAACGCAACCCATATAAGAAAGAGAAATAACAGAGACAAAATGAGCATCTCTGATAAAAGGAGTTTGTTACGGGCCTTTCCCTTTTCCCTCAGAGAATTACCGATTATGGCCCCGGGGAGCAATCCTAACAATGATGCCGTGATGATTGCGCCAATTTTCAGATAAATATAGCCATAAATAACCTGAAACGCAAATACAACGAGCATTTCAACACCCATGGTGGCCAATCCGGTAGAAAACAGGATGTATTCTTCTTTTTTCATGAATATGAGATAGATCGCGGTAAACACGAACAGGGCCAGAAAGAAATACCGGGGGGAAGTGCCATGCTTCATAAACCATTCATGAAAGACAATATTCATGAGCCTCGGCCTAAGGTCCGTGTTGATGTATTCGTCCCTGTCAATGCTCTTTTCAAGCTGCCTTATTCTTTCATCTGTCACATTACCATAGTAAAAACCTTCAACATAGCTGGTCTTGATAGATTTCAGCCTTAACCTGGAGGGGATGTCTTTCCATAAGTCCCCATCCCGGCAGAGGAAATAGGCCTCCTCACCCGGGAGGATTATCACGTTTTGAAAATGCAGTCGCGCCGTGTTGTAAAGGGTGGAGAGCTTCTTTTTCCGGATGTCACTGATGTAGTTTGGCGCATATTCTACGCTCATGGAAAGGATGCCTTCCTTTTTCATGATTTTCTTTGCCAGAGAAAAGAATTCGCTTGTAAAAAATCGGTTTATCTGGAAGGTGTCCGGATCAGGGAGATCAATAATAATGGCGTCATACTTTTTTTGGGTAGTTTTTATATATCGTCTACCATCGGTATTCATTATCGTAAGGAAAGGCACCTTTTTGATGGCCCCTTCTTTCAGCCCCGCATCTGTTAGAAAGGGATCCAGCTCCACATAGTCAACATGTGCCGGACCGTACTTGGATACCTCATCTAAGGTTTCACCGAATCCACCCGACACCAGAAGTATATCTTCAACCTGGTCCAGCTGGGACAAAGGGTAATGAACCTTTTCCTCGCTCCTGATAACGTTTGAGTGGGAATAGAGCGGAGTCCCGGATTCCCAGAAAGTATGCTGGTCCCCTTCTCTGGAAATGACAATCCTTCCGTAAGGGGATTCGAAGTATTGTAAAATATCTCCATACTGGCTGGCCAGGGTAAGCTTTTCAAAGAAGGTATTTATAGAATAGAAGTAAAAAACAGAAGAAAGGACAAGACCCGATACAAAAAGCACATACATACGAGACGAAAACAGTAGAAGTAGAGCCACGCATATCAAGAGGGCGGATGTGACCGCGATGATGGGAAAAGGCTTTAGCCAATAGACAAGGACAAAACTGAACAGTACACCCCCTGTAATGTCTCCTGCGCTGTCAGTTAGATAAAGATCGCCGCTTGGGAAGGGATAATTACGGTCATTCAGGACCTTCTGGGCATAAGGAAGGATAAAGCCTGTAAGCAGACAATAGGGCGCCACGGTAATCATGATATAGAAGAAAATTGGGTAAAAACCCGGCGACATGCCGTGGATAAAAACGGTCTCCCTGAATACCCGGATACCGATTATCTGTAAAAGGGGCCAGACAGCGATTATCAAGGTTAGGAGGGTAAATGTCCTTAAAGATGAGCGCTTGACGGTTTTTGCTGTGAGGCTGCCTATGCCTGTCAGCAGCAACCAGCAAAAAATCACCAGAGAAATGGTAATTTCATTGCCATGAAACTGAGACAGAAACTCTCTGATGGTGAGCAGTTGCGTGGTAACAGAGGATATGCCTGTGCCGATAATCGACCAGATAATGAACCGCTTAATGTTCACACGTATATGCCTCAGCAAAAAAATCGTTCACTACATAAAATCGCGGAGCGATTTTATTCCTCAAAGGCCTGGACCTGATAGGTGTGGACTTCAAGATCTCCTTTCTTCCATGCGTCCCCGTCCAGGCCTGCCTTGAGACATAGGTGTGCCAGAAATTCCTCTTTCCCTGGCAACTGTTCCCATACCTGGGGAAGGAATGTGGACTGGTGATATCCCTTTTTGATGATGACTCCGTCAATGTCAGGACGCAACTTCTTCAAAAGATCATTAGCATCTGCATAGGAAAGAGCTTTCGGATCAGTTAAGATACTTATCTCTATTTTGACATTTTTCCACTCATCGGTGCTGAGGGGTCTGAATCGAGGGTCCTTAAATGCAGCATTAATAGCATTGACCTTGATTCCTTCGAGCAATGATTCTTGCGGAGTTATGTGGCCTATGCAGCCCCTGAGGCCACCCTTGATGGTAAGGGTAACGAAAGTGCCACGCCGTTCGTGGAATATGTCCGGCAAATCGGCATATGATTCTTTTTGTTTTTTTCGTTCAACAAGCCGTTGCTCTATGCTCCTCCGTGCCACCCCAAGGAGGTATTTACCGTCCTCGTCGGTCAATTTGTCTTTATCTGTCATGTCCCTCTCCTTTTTCCCTCTTTCACCAGATAAGATTTTAGAGGAATCTGCCCGGGCCTCTGACTGTGTGATTCGACTACCACCTTGCGCTTTGTCGATTTTTATATGAAACGTTAGCGTCAATAACAGTAATGTACCAAAAAAAATAACAAGGCAAAAAATACGGCAAATGTTTATCAACTTTATCATTATCTACACCTGATTGAATACCCTGACTTACAATAATATTATGATAGTATAAAATGAAACCGTGTCAATACGAAATGGGGTCCTCCGCAGGGAAACGTCAAAGTCAGATTGAATCCGGTCAAGAAAATCCCCCTCAATCCCCCTTTAATAAAGGGGGACTTAACGTTTCCCCCTTTAACAAAGGGGCACTTAATATTTCCCCCCTTTGAAAAGGGGGGGTAGGGGGGATTTTGAAATCAAAGGCATTTCATGTTAAATTCATTATGTTAGATGCAACTTTGACTTAGTTCTGGGTTCATCCAGCAACCATATTGACACCCACCTAATGCTTCCATATACTTATTCACTCGTATATTCA
>JAKLQB010000148.1 GCA_022013615.1 Desulfobacterales bacterium
AAATACCCCCTGTCTGTCCGTTCTTCCAGCCTGCTCGAAGATGCCCAATTTCAGCCTTATGCCGGGCTTTATGAAACCTATATGATTCCCAACAATCACCCGGATCTTTCCATGCGCCTTCAGCATCTAATTACTGCAATTAAGCTGGTATATGCTTCCACTTATTATGAGAGTCCCAAGGCATTTTCCAGAAGCATTTCAAGTCAAGCGCAGGAAGAGGCAATGGCTGTTATTATCCAGCAAATTGCCGGAGAAGAATATGGCGATTTTTTTTATCCGGCAGGTTCCGGTGTGGCCATGTCACACAATTTTTATCCGTTTTCTCATATGAAATCCGAAGAAGGGATTGTCAATATCGCCCTGGGGCTGGGTAAAACCGTTATGGAAGGAGAAAAGAGCTTGCGCTTTTCGCCTAAGTATCCAAACATCTTACCGCAGTTTTCAACTGTTGATGACATTCTGGCAAATGCCCAGCGTTTTTTTTATGCCTTGCGAGTCAAGGGGTATCCAGATGAGCTCAACTTCGGGGAGTATTCAAATCTGGAAAAAAGAGAAGTAGATGATGCAGAAGACGAATTTCCTGTAAGGACATTTGCCAGCACTTATGTGCCAGATGAACACCGTATCAGGGATACTGCCTATATTCCGGGACCCAAGATTTTAACATTTGCTCAAATACTTAAATACAACTCATTGACTTTGCCCCAACTGCTGTGTGATATATTGGAATTGGGGCGCAAGGGTATGGGGTGTCCTGTTGAAATGGAATTTTCGATTAACCTGAGTTCTGATAAAAATGGCAAAAGTGATTTCTTTTTTCTTCAGATGAGGCCGATGGTGGCTGAAGAAGAGCGTTTTGAAGTGCAGATAACTCAGCAAGAGGTTGAAAAAGCATTCTGTCATTCCTCCCAGGCCCTTGGGAATGGAAAAAATGAGGAAATGGCGGATATTGTCTATGTCAAGCCCGATGACTTTAAGCCGGAAGCCACAGTGCAGATGGCACAAGAGGTTGGCCAGATAAACTCTGGTTTGCTCAAAGACAAACGTCCGTACCTCCTGGTCGGTCCTGGAAGGTGGGGATCATTTGACAGGTGGCTCGGTATACCGGTCAAGTGGCAAAATATTTCAGGTGTGGGCGCCATAATTGAACTCAGAAATGAAAAGTTAAGGGCTGATCCGTCACAGGGGTCTCACTTTTTTCAGAATATTACATCCCTGGGGATCCACTATATTACTGTCACAGAAGGCTCTGGGGATTATTTTGACTGGGAATGGGTGGCTTCTCTGCCTGCTGTCCAGGAGACAAAATTTCTTAAGCATGTCAGGGTTGAAAGGCATTTTATTCTGAAAATTGACGGGAGGAGGTCTCAGTGTGTTATTTTTCATTGACTATTGACTATTAACGATTGAAAATTTACTGTTTACACAAATATTTATTGTTTTCAATATTCAATCTGCAATCGGCAATAGTCAATTAAATCGGAGATTATTTATGTCGGACATTCTACAAGCAATTAAAAACAGGAATCCTGGTGAAAAAGAGTTTCATCATGCGGTTCAAGAAGTCATTGATTCTATTCAGCCGGTACTGGACCGGAATCCTGAGTATCGTCAAGCTGCTATCCTGGAAAGAATTACTGAACCTGAACGGGTAATTATGTTTCGGGTCCCCTGGGTGGACGATCAGGGCCAGGCTCATTTAAACCGGGGATACCGGGTGCAGATGAACAGCGCACTTGGCCCTTATAAAGGAGGCCTGCGTTTTCATCCTTCGGTTAACCTGAGCATATTCAAAAGCCTCGCCTTTGAGCAGACTTTCAAAAATGCTTTGACTTCTTTGCCTTTGGGAGGCGGAAAAGGCGGATCCGACTTTCAGCCTCGTGGTAAATCCGATGCTGAAGTTATGCGCTTTTGTCAAAGCTTCATGTCAGAGTTGTTCCGTTACATCGGTCCGGACATTGATGTCCCGGCAGGTGACGTTGGAGTGGGTGCTCGCGAAATCGGCTATCTGTTCGGCCAATACAAGCGACTTTGTAAAGAGTTCAGTGGAGTATTGACCGGGAAAGGGATCAACTGGGGAGGAAGCCTGGTTCGCCGAGAAGCGACCGGCTACGGTGTAGGTTATTTTCTGGCCGAACTATTGTCTCAACACGGACAGAGCATTGATGGGAAGACAGTAGCCATTTCTGGCTATGGCAACGTTGGAACATATGTAGTGGAAAAAATAAATGAACTTGGTGGAAAAGTTGTAACTATCGCCGACGAATATGGATACGTATGCGACCCGGATGGCATTAAGGGCGAAAAACTACAATGTATGGCTGACCTGTGGTGTGTTTACCGTAAGTCTGCGGAGGATTATGCTACGCAATTTAATTGCGAATGGATTCAAGGAAGGCGACCTTGGGAAGTGCCATGCGATGTCGCGATTCCCACAGCCATGGAGAACGAGTTGGATTTGAATGCGGCCAAGACACTGGTATCCAATGGATGCATGGCAGTGGTTGAAGCTGCCAACATGCCATGCACCCATGACGCTGTGCAGTATTTTCGTGAAAACGGGATTCTTTTCGCACCGGGAAAGGCTGCCAACGCTGGAGGAGTAGCTGTTTCCGGGCTTGAAATGACCCAAAACAGCATACGCCTGTCATGGACGAGGGAAGAGGTGGATAACCGACTGAAAATGATAATGGGAAATATTCATCGTACTTGTCTTGAGGCAGCAGAAATGGTTGGGGCACCCGGAAACTATGTTGTTGGGGCAAACGTTGCAGGTTTTATGAAGGTGGCTGACGTTATGCTACAACAGGGGTTGGTTTGATCAGGGTTGAAATTTCGAATTTTGTCGAGTCCGTCTTTAATCTACAATCGAAATTCAAAAATCAAAACGGAGGTTATATATGTCAGATATTTTGGATATAATAAAGGACAGAGATCCGGGTGAAAAGGAGTTTCATCAGGCTGTAAAAAAGGTTTTGGAAAGTGTCCAGCCGGTCTTGGAACGAAATCCCGAATACCGTCAAACCGCCATTCTTGAAAGAATTACTGAACCTGAACGTGTGATTATGTTTCGGGTGCCCTGGATGGACGACCAGGGTCAGATCCATGTGAACCGTGGATACAAGATAGGAATGAATAGCGCAATCGGGCCGTATAAGGGAGGCCTGCGTTTTCACCCATCGGTAAACCTTAGCATCATTAAATTACTGGCCTTTGAGCAAATCTTTAAAAACGCCTTGACAACCTTAGGGATGGGGGGTGGCTCAGGGGGTTCTGATTTTGAACCAAAGGGAAAATCTGATAATGAGGTTATGCGATTTTGTCAGAGTTTCATGGCTGAACTTTTCCGCCATATCGGGCCTAATACGGATATTACTGGCGGTGATATTGGTGTAGGGGCCAGGGAAATCGGTTATCTCTTTGGCACGTACAAGAAACTGAGCAATGAATTTACGGGCGTATTGACCGGTAAAGGTCTCGGTTGGGGAGGAAGTTTTATCCGGCCTGAAGCAACTGGATACGGTAATGTCTATTTTGCTGCTGAAATGCTGGACACCCAAAATGATACCCTTGAAGGCAAGACCTGCCTGGTATCAGGTGCAGGGAATGTGGCCCAGTTTACTGTTGAAAAACTCATAGAATTAGGCGGAAAGGTGGTCACCTTGTCAGATTCCTCAGGGTATATTTATGATGAAGAGGGCATTGACCAGGGCAAACTGGAATTTGTAAAAAGACTCAAGAACATCAGGCGCGGCAGGATAAGAGAGTACATTGACAAGTATTCCGAAGCGGTTTATACAGAAGTGGATCCCTCTCTGAATTACAATCCTTTGTGGAACCATAAGGCCGAATGTGCATTTCCGAGCGCAACACAAAATGAAATTAATGAAAAAGATGCTCAAAACCTGATCAATAATGGTGTGACGCTGGTCAGTGAGGGGGCTAATATGCCCTCAACGCCTGAAGCCATCGATATTTTTCTTGATAGTAAACTACTCTATGCCCCCGGCAAGGCATCTAATGCAGGTGGGGTTGCAGTGTCGGGGCTTGAAATGGCCCAGAACAGCATGCGTTTAAACTGGTCCAGGGAAGAAGTGGACAACCGCTTTAAGATGATCATGAAGAGCATTCATCAGAGCTGTCTCGATGCGGCCGCTGAGTATGGCGTACCGGGCAACTATATGGTAGGTGCCAACATCGCAGGTTTTGTGAAGGTTGTGAATGCTATGTTGGATCAGGGGCTGGTGTAAAGGACATGTTGCGAGTTGCGCGTTCCGGGTTGCGGGTTAGAATATAAAACCCAAAACACGTAACGCGCAACCAATAAGCTTTTATGTTAATTCCTCGCCTGCAGCAGGCAGTTTTCATCTTGACAGCCAAGCCACGCTTTCCTACTATTCTCAAAATTTCAAATCCAGTTAAATTTAATTCCCACCCAGTTCCTTAAGTTTAGAACTCGTTGAGTAGTTGGGTGGTTAAGTGGTTGAGTAGGAAAACATTCACTATTATTTCGGGATGTTATAACTTTTCAAACACCGAATGTCCAATTTTCAAGTAAATAATAGATATGATCATTTTAACAACAACTTAACGACTCAACTACTTAACCACTTAACCAGATCTTAAGTTTCACTTACAAGGAGTCTTATATGCCGAGACGTGACGACATTAAGAAAGTGATGATTATCGGTTCGGGTCCTATTATCATTGGTCAGGCCTGTGAGTTCGACTATTCCGGCACCCAGGCGTGCAAGGCCCTTCGAAAACTGGGCTATGAGATCGTCCTGGTCAATTCCAACCCTGCCACCATCATGACCGATCCGGGAATGGCTGATGTGACTTATATTGAACCCCTCAATTTACAGACAATGGCAGAGATTATTGAAAAGGAACGTCCGGATGCCATTTTGCCCAATCTCGGAGGCCAGACCGGGTTGAATCTCTCTTCTGAATTGGCCCGCACCGGTGTGCTTGAAAAGTATGGCGTTAGGGTTATAGGAGTACAGGTGGATGCCATTAAACGTGGAGAAGATCGGATCGCTTTCAAGGAAACCATGAACCACCTCGGCATTGAAATGCCAAAAAGCGAACCGGCCTTCAGTGTTGAGGATGCTGAAAAGATAGCTGATAGTCTGGGCTATCCGGTGGTGATCCGGCCCGCCTATACCATGGGAGGAATGGGCGGGGGTATGGTTTACAATGTGGAGGAATTGCGAATCATTGCCAGCCGGGGCCTGTCTGCGAGCCTTGTGGGCCAGATCCTGGTTGAGGAGTCCGTGTTAGGATGGGAAGAGCTGGAGCTGGAGGTAGTGCGCGATGCCAAAAACCAGATGATTACGGTCTGTTTTATAGAGAATGTTGATGCCATGGGCATTCACACAGGCGATTCTTTCTGCACGGCCCCCATGCTCACCATAGACCCTGAGCTTCAAAAGCGGCTTCAGAAATATTCATATGACATTGTAGAGGCCATAGAGGTGATCGGGGGCACCAATATCCAGTTTGCCCATGACCCTGAGACCGGCCGTGTTGTGGTAATCGAAATCAATCCCAGGACCTCCAGATCATCGGCTCTCGCATCAAAGGCCACAGGTTTTCCCATTGCCCTTATATCGGCCATGCTTGCGGGCGGTTTGACTCTGGACGAGATTCCGTATTGGAGGGAAGGCACTCTGGATAAGTACACCCCATGGGGCGAATACGTAGTAGTCAAGTTTGCTCGCTGGGGCTTTGAAAAATTCGAAGGGTCCGAGGATAAATTAGGCACACAGATGCGGGCTGTGGGCGAGGTAATGAGTATCGGTAAGACCTACAAAGAGGCATTTCAGAAGGCAATTCGCTCTTTGGAGACAGGGCGCTACGGCCTCGGTTTTGCCAGGGATTTCCATGAAAAACCATTGGATGACCTTTTTGATCTTTTGTCCGAAGCCTCAAGCGAGAGGCAGTTTATTATGTACGAGGCCCTGAGGAAAGGCGCCAGTATTGAAACGCTCTATGGAAAGACTCATATTAAGCCATGGTTTATTGAGCAGATGAAGGAGCTGGTGGACCTGGAAGAGGAGATTCTTAAATACAAGGGGAAAATACTCCCTGATGGATTGCTTACGCAAGCTAAAAAAGACGGGTTTTCGGATCGGTACCTGTCAGGGCTCCTTCAAGTCCCGGAAAAGGATGTCAGGGCAAAACGTGTCTCCATAGGTGTTGTGGAAGGGTGGGAGCCGGTGCCTGTAAGCGGGGTGGAAGACGCGGCCTATTATTTTTCAACTTACAACGCCCCTGATCAGGTAGAAACCAGTAAGAGGCGCAAGATTATGGTGTTAGGCGGTGGCCCCAACCGGATAGGGCAGGGGATTGAGTTTGACTACTGCTGCGTACACGCTGCTTTTACTCTTCGCGATGAGGGTTTTGAGTCCATTATGGTCAACTGCAATCCCGAGACCGTATCCACCGACTATGACACGTCCGATAAACTCTACTTTGAGCCGCTTACAGTAGAGGATGTGTTGAGCATTTACGAAAAAGAGAAACCGGAAGGTGTCATTGTGCAATTCGGGGGACAGACTCCTCTTAACATTGCAAATGAACTGGCCGAAGCCGGGGTCAAAATCATCGGGACTTCGCCTGACACCATCGATCTGGCCGAGGACAGGGATCGGTTTCGCCAGAAGATGCGGAAGCTGGGTATTCCCCAGCCCGAATCGGGCATGGCCAGCACCCTGGAAGAAGCACTCGAGGTCGCTGAAAGGATAGGTTATCCCTTGATGGTGAGACCCTCCTATGTGCTGGGCGGCCGTGGCATGGAAGTGATCCACGACGAGGAGATGCTCAAGCATTATATTGCTGCGGCGGTGGATGTGTCCCCGGAACGGCCGATCCTGGTCGACAAGTTCCTGGAAAACGCTATTGAAGTTGAGGCAGATGCCATTGCCGACGGTACTGATGCCTTTGTACCTGCCATAATGGAACATATTGAGCTGGCCGGGGTCCATTCCGGTGATTCAGCCTGCGTTATACCTCCTATCAGTATCCCGGCTAAACATCTTGCTACTATCTTTGAATATAACAGAAAAATTGCGATTGAGCTTAATGTGGTTGGCCTGATGAATATACAGTATGCCATTGCTAATGATACGGTGTTCATCCTTGAGGCCAACCCGCGAGCCTCCCGAACCGTGCCTCTTGTTTCAAAGGTTTGCAACATCTCTATGGCCCGGATTGCAACTCAGCTCATGCTGGGAAAAAAGCTCGCCGATCTTGACATACGGCCCAGATCATTCCCCTATTACGGGGTTAAAGAGGCGGTGTTCCCTTTTAACATGTTCCCTGAGGTGGACCCTGTTCTGGGCCCGGAAATGCGATCCACCGGAGAGGTATTGGGAATGGCTGATTCCTTCGGGCTTGCCTACTTTAAGGCCCTGGAGGCTGCGCAGAACACGCTTCCCTCCGAGGGGACAGTCCTCATCACGGTATCTGAGATGGACAGACCGGCAGTGCTGGAGGTGGCCAGACAGTTTTACAGTTTGGGTTTTAAGCTCAGGACAACCAATGGAACTCATAGATTCCTGGCTGAACAAGGTATCGAGTCAGAACCCATTTTGAAAATGTATGAAGGACGTCCAAATATTGTGGATGGAATCAAGAATAATGAGATTCAACTTGTCATAAACACTCCCAGCGGTAAACTTAGCAAGCATGATGATTCATACATACGCAAGGCGGCCATTAAGCATAAAGTGCCTTATATCACTACTCTTGCCGCTGCACTTGCTGCTGCAAGGGGCATTGCAAAAAATCGCAGAGGACATGGGAGCGTCAGGTCACTTCAGAGCTATCATGAAGATATTAAAATATAAAATCGCTCCACGATTTCATATGGGAGAGGATAAAGATGGACGGAATTGTTGGTGTATATGGACTTGGTGACAATGAACTGGTGAATAAGGCATTTCTGGCAACGGGTGCCTGTCAACACAGAGGCAAGGCAAGCACCGGAATAGCAATAGGGAATCGAAAGGGAATCTATATTCACAAAGGCCTGGGAAGGATCGCCGAAGTTATAGACTACAATATAATGAGGACTTTTCAAGATTTAGAACCTGTTGCCGCTATTGGAAACATCGGTTATACAAAAAGGAAAATCTCTGAAAAAATAAATGCTGAGCCTATAGAAATCAGTCCAAGAATCGATTCCAAATACAAAGTTGTTGTAACCATGGATGGATATCTTATCAAAGATGACGACCTTAGAGCAGAGCTTGAAGTAAATTATAGCTTACAGACTGATAACAAGACAGAAGTTGTCGGTGCCCTGTTGCACAAATACATAACTCAGGAAGGTGTTAAATTTGAAGCAGGTGAAAAACTTGTTGAAAAACTGCACGGAAGGGCAACTTTTGCTCTTACGGCTTTAGTTCATGACGGGAAAGAGGTTTATCTGATTACCTTAAACGATGCCAGGGCGTTTGAGCCTTTCTGTTATGCGACTATTGATGGCACTTTTATTGCCAGTTCTGAGTCATGCTCCCACAGGAGACTGGATGGGTTTACTGAAAAAGAATATGATGGCGCAGAGATGACCATATGTTCATCAGGAGGATATGAAACAAAAAGACTGAGAGAAGAGCCTATGATGCCGGACATATTCCAGGGCGCGTATTTTGGCAATGTGGGTTCACTGTTCAGAGGAAAAGAAATATTCCAAATAAGGAGAGAGCTGGGTCTGGAACTTGTTGATCATTACAAAACCTCACAAGCGGATATTGTCATTCCCAACCCGGAATCAGGATGGGGGGTAACCGTGGGGATTGCAGAAGGTTTAAGAAAGAAGCTTTTCCCGGCCCTGATAAAACTCCCACAGGCTGTCAGGACATTTCAGGAAGGTGAGATACGAACAAGATCCAAGGAGGTGGGACTTAAATTTGGCGGCATTGATACCTTGTTAAAAGACAAAAGAATTGCAATGGGAGATGACAGCATTGTAAGAGGAAGTGTAAGCGAAGGGGGGTCTGTCTGGGTTGTATACAATGCAGGTGCTAAATTCATCGAATTCTGGATATCTTACGGCCCAATGTTTTTCCCTTCGTTTAAGGAATGGCATCGTGGCATCGAGTGTTTACACGAACTGGCAGCCCAGAGGGCTTTTAAGGACGATAACCCATACGATAAAACCCTGGATGAAATCAACAGCGCTGTGGCAAAACTTGTTGGCGTTGATGAAGTAAAATATAATTCACAGGATAGAATTCGAAAAGTTGCCGGCGACGGTTCTTTTCAGGCATTGGATGCAAGTTACCCAATTGACCAGGGATTCTGGCCGGATTGGCTTAAAAGTGAATTTGACAAATTTAGTCGTTACCGAAGTTGAGTCTGTTTCTCGACTCGCTGGATACCTATGCACTTCTCCTCAATAGCACATGTCCTGGGAACTTTATTAATTGTTACCGGTAGTTCAATGGCTTTACCGTTAATATGTTCCTTGTATTACAATGAAGGAGATCTGTTTTCAATTTTAATTTCCGGAATAATTACAATTGCATTGGGACTACCTTGCTGGTGGTTTTTTCGAAAAAATCACGATTTAAACATAAAAGACGGTTTTTTCATCGCTGTCTTTGGATGGATGTTGGTCTCTGCTCTTTCCGGCCTGCCTTTTATGATCTACGGAGCGATTCCTTCCTTTACTGACGCTTTTTTTGAAATGATGTCCGGTTATACAACCAGCGGGGCAACCATACTCACTGACATAGAAGTGGTCCCTCACGGACTGTTGTTTTGGCGAAGCGAGACCCATTTACTCGGTGGTATGGGGTTTTTGACGTTAACTATTTTATTCCTGCCCCATGGAATGGGGGGGCTTCGTATATTTCGAGCAGAGTCGAGTCCTGGCCAGGTTATTACCAAAGATAAATTCAAACCCCGTAATAGAGATACCATGATCTGGCTCTGGGGGATATATCTGGCGCTAAACCTTTTAGAAACATTTTTGTTATGCCTTGGAGGAATGTCCCTTTTTGATTCTTTGTGTCATTCATTCGGAACTGTATCAACTTCAGGGTATTCCCCTTATAATGCAAGTATAGGATTTTATAACAATGCTTATTTTGACTGGATTATCATTCTATTTATGTTCTTAGGCGGTATGACCTTTATACTTTTTTATCAGATATTGAAAGGGGACTGGGGAGCATTAAAAATAAATACTGAATTCCGCTGGTATGTGGGGTTGTTGCTGTTTTTTTGTGGCATTGTTTCATGGATTTTATGGAAGGATAATACTTATAGCAGTTTAATGGATTCTATCAGGTACGCGACATTCCAGGTAATGTCTCTCTTGACCACAACCGGGTTCACCACTGCCGATTATGAAAAATGGCCTCAGGCCGCGCAGATGTTTCTGTTTACGGTGTGCTTTATTGGGGCCTGCGCCGGATCAACCACCAGCGGCATTAAGGTCGTCCATTATGTTATTATATGCAAATACATGTATGCATCAGTAAAGAAAATTTTTTTGCAACCTATGGCTGTCATATCAATCCAGCTTAACCAGCGTCCTGTTGAACCCTCAATAGTAGATCTTGCCATCTGTTATTTTATTGTAAACATATTCATGGTGCTGGGAGGGGGTTGTTTTATGGTGTTGGTGGATGATATGGACTATCTTACGGGTATAAGTTCCGTAATTGCCACACTCATGAACATAGGCCCAGGCTTTGGAACAGTGGGACCGTCAGAAAATTATGCCCATATTTCTGATGTGGGGAAATGGTTCTTATCCTGGAATATGCTGGTTGGCAGAGTGGAAATGTTTTCAGCGCTGGTCGTGTTCTATCCGTCATTCTGGAAGAAATAACTTACACTAAAAATAATTTCCGAACATTTTTTAGCTGAAGCGAAGTACAGATAACGATAACCCGTTCATCATCGTGGATTTGCGTGTCTCCCACAGCAATTTTCCACCCTCCATCGCGAAAGACTCCGCCAATGATAAATTTTTCATCAAGTGAAGAACCCAATTTGGAGAGGGGTTTGCGGGTAATAGGGGAGTTTGGAGCGACTACGAATTCAACCACTTCAGCGTCGACTCCATGCAGGTGGGCCACAGAAAGAAGTTCACCCCTGCGAATGAATTTTAGAATCTCGTTCCCTGCCAGGATTTTTTTGTTCAAGACTATGTCCAACCCAATTGTTGCGGCCAATACCAGATAATCCTCTTTATTAACTAAAGCAATTGTTTTTCCCTGCTTACCATGCAAATCGGAATTTTGTATATTCATCATATGTTTCGCTAACAGACAGCTAACAATATTGGTTTCATTCTCTCCTGTGGCAGTAACAAAAGTATCCATATCCAACATCCCTGCCAAAGCCAGAACATCCGCATCTGATCCATCTCCGTGTAAAATCTCTGTGTTTTTTAACGTGGAAGATAAGTCTTCAGCACGTTTATCATCTTTTTCAATCAGTTTTACTGCAACGGTTTTTCCTAATAACTCGGCTACACGACTTCCCACCAGGCCGCCTCCTATAATCATTACCCGATGAAGGCTATGCTGTTCTACTCCTGTCAGTTCCATTAACCGGGGTAGATCCTCGTAGCCCGCCATAATAAACACTTGATCCTGAGGTAAAATCTCATGCTCTCCGCCGGGGATGATTGTGGTGATTCCTCGAGCAACAGCAACAACCCGGAAAGGCAAATCATGATATGCCTGAGCAATTTTTTTTAATTTTTTATGAGCCAAGGGAGATGTTTCATGAATACGAATAGCCATGACTTGCATTTGTCCCTGGGCAATATCTATTATTTCGTTCCCTGCTGTCCGTTTAATCACCCTTATAATTTCTTGGGCGGCCAACTCTTCCGGGTGAATAAACAAATCGATTTTTAAGTCTTCAGCATTGAGAATAGAATCTTCATTTCCAAACTCCAGGGAACGAACCCGGGCAATTTTACGCTGAATTCCAAAGCGATCCGCAATCATTGAAGACAACATATTCACGGCGTCATTATCAGTAACAGCAATGAGAAAATCCATCTCCTCTGCGTTGGCTTCCTTCCAGCATTCAATACTCATGGCATTGCCTCTAATCAGTCGGGCGTCAATATTCCCATCAGCATAGCGAATCAGGCTGTTATCTGATTCTATGACTGTGATAGCGTATCCTTCATGTCCCAGTCGTTTTGCCAGATAAAATCCGACCCCGCCAAGTCCCAGAATTAAAATATTTTCAGATGATGCCATTTTTTCCCCAAACATTAGGTATCGTTAAGTGATATAAACCCGTTTTTTTGGAAGAAAGCATATGAAAAGCACTCTTGTGAGTCAAGGAAAAAGGGCCCAGCATATGTGGTGTCAGTCTGTAATCTGGTGCGCAGTAAATTTACCTGTACAGGTCGAAAAATATCAGGCAAATATTTTCTTGACAACCGTGCCCAATCCATCTAAATTTAAAAGCTTATATTTGAAGGTGCTTCGTACAATGGTGTATGAAAGCGCCTGAATTAAGCACAGGAAAAGACAAAGACGTCGGTATCCCTTTTGACGGGAAAGGCGTCTTTTTTTATTGAATTATTGCGAAAGGATTTAGCCCTGTAATGACCGATATGCAGAAGCGCTGCCTGGCGCTTTTTTATTGCCA
>JAKLQB010000149.1 GCA_022013615.1 Desulfobacterales bacterium
ATCTTGCGGTGCGCTAACCAGTTGGACCGCCGTCTTGCAGGTCCACTTGTCTGACCAGGGTTTGAGCACATACTGGGACGATGGAAACGGCCCGCTCAGCCGGAATGTTCCATCCGACTTCGTCACGGCCTCGAATTGTTCATAGCCCTTGATGGGCTGCACCTGCGACGCCAAGATCTTCACCCCGGCCACCGGCTTGCCGTTCCAGTCCACGAGTTTTCCCTCGACCGCCGATTGCTTGCCGCCGCTGCAGGCCGCCAACCACAGCGTGAGCAACAACATCAATCCCCAACGCAATTCATGTTTCATACTATCTCCTCCGTTCGTTATTGTGCTGTTTGTCCTTGTGCAGTCCATCTATCGCCGATCCATCCGATTGTGAAATCTTAAAATTTTCATGTTTCCTGCATAAAGGTTTAATCCTGTCCTTAAGGTATATTACTAGGATATCTTATTTGATTTACAGGATTATTACAATAAGGTCTTGTTTATGACTTAAAAATAGATTCCTGTTTATCCTGTTATCCTGTCTAAAAAAGAGATACCTGAATTGTAACCTTTTTTTAATTCAAAATAAAATCCAAAATTGCCAGAGTTTGAGGGTCGTTATTGACTTTTCAAACTATATTGTTTAACTTTCAGGCAAAGTTGATTTTTATATTAAATTGTGAAGATTGGAGTGTCAATGATAGACATTACTGCAATCAAACATCTACTTGAAGAATTGCGGGTTTAACTTATGAAATTCCCCTAAATCCCCCTTTAAGAAAGGGGAACTTATAAGGAAATCTGGCGGTTTTCATTCAGGCATTAAACAACTAATTTATTACGACACAGGAAGCCTATTATGGAAGAAAAAAAAGATCAGAACAAAGTATCTGACGCGTACGAAGATTTCCTTAGTGACATCAGCAACCAATTTTCCAGGAAGGATGAAGAGAAGAATTTTCTGGACAGCATTGGTCCTTCATCGCCTGAAAAGGATATCCAAATCAATGTGGGTGAGCGGGTCAAGGAGGTGAGGGAAAAGCGAGGTCTTACCCTTCAAGATATTTCACAAAGGACCGATATTGATATTTCCCTTTTGGAGGAAATCGAGAAGGGGGATGTTGCGCCTCCCCTTGGGGTGGTGATAAAGCTGGCCAAGGCCCTGGAGATGAAAATGGGTTACTTTATCTCCGGTGAGGAGAACAGGCCCTATACCATTGTGCGCCGGGGCGACCGAAAGGTGATATCACGATATGATTCCAAAAAGCAAAAGCATTACGGCTATGAATTTGAGTCACTGGCCCCCCATAAAACAGACAGACACATGGAACCCTTCATGGTGACCCTTGAACCTACGGATACGGAGGAAGTAAGATCGGCCCATGACGGGCAGGAGTTCATTTATGTGTTGGAGGGGAATATGGAGGTTCTTTATGGGGAAGAGACCTATATCCTTGAACCAGGAGATTCTGTGTACTATGATTCTACGGTTCCTCACCTGGTAAAATGCCACGGCGGTGAGAAGACAAAGATCCTGGCTGTCCTTTACGCTGAAAGGTGACATGTCTCTCATCTCATCGGTTTCCAGCAAGATTCTTTGTGTGCCAGTCTGGATGAGATGGAAAGGACAGAATGCAGTTTTTTTAACACTTGATGGAGGAAAAAATTTACAAATGATCGTTTTTGATCTGGAGTGTTCCAATGGACATATATTTGAAGGCTGGTTCGACAGTCTCGAATCATTTGAAAAGCAGAATAGCGAGGAACTGGTTAGCTGCCCGTATTGTAATGATACTCGCGTCAGAAAAGTCATGTCTCCGGTTGCAGTGAAAAGATCACATTCTGTTGACCAGGCGCCGTCAGGGCCCATCGATTACCAGAGACTTGCAAAGGAGGTCGTAGGTTATATCCAGGCTAATTTCGAAGACGTAGGCCCAAAATTCTCTGCAGAGGCCCTGAAAATGCACTATGGGGTCAGCGAAAAAAAGAACATAAGGGGGTCAGCTACCTCTGAGGAGGAGAAGACTTTAAAAGAGGAGGGGATCGATTTTTTCAAGATTCACTTGCCCGAAAAGGACGAAGATAAGGATAAGGAGAACTGAAGGTTTCCTTACCAGCCTTTAGACCACATCTCATCATCTTCATAAACCTTTTCATCCTCCAGGTGGGCCTCTTCAGCGTCTTCTTCGCTTATTCGCGGAGGATTAGGGTCGTTTAGTAACTCCTTGTAGTACTCATGCTGGATAAGGAGGCTCATAATCTCATTGGTGCCGGTCCATATTTGTGCAAGTCTTGCGTCACGCACCATTTTTTCAATTGGAAATACATTGGTATATCCGATGCCTCCAACGATACGCATGGCAAGGTTACAAACATCCCAGCACATATCAGTAGAGAACTTTTTCGCCTCACTCACCATGCGCCGTGCCGAGGGAAGGTGTGTGTCGGCTGCCTTTCCAGCCGCATGCGTAATGGCCCTTGCCGCATCTAATTGGGTTATGGCGTCTGCCACCTTGAAACTTATGGCCTGATATTCACGGATTTTCCGGCCAAAGGCATACCTCCGGTTACTGTAACGTGTGGCGACCTCGAGAGCGGCCCTTGCCAGCCCCAATGACCCACCGGCCGAGGTCAAACGCTCCGGAACCATCATGTAATTGAAAATCAGGGCACCCTGGTTGAGTTCGCCGATGAGGTTAGAGACAGGGACCTTCACATCTTTGAAAAGGAGACGCCCTGTACCGCCGCCTCTTGTGCCTAAAAGGTTGTAGAGATGTTTGGCTTCAACTCCCTCCCGGTTCGCTTCTATAAGTATGAGGCTTATGCGTTCGTGAGGTCTTCCTACCGGGTCGGTTTTGCAGTAGACTACAAAGAAATCAGCGCCGCTTGCCGCTACAACAAAACGCTTCTGGCCTTTCACAATAAAATAATCACCCTCACGTTTTGCCACTGTTGTGGCACCAAAAAAGTCAGATCCGCCCCTTGGCTCGGTCAGGGCTTCGGCAGAGACAAGTTCGCCTTTCAGCATGGGCTTTAGAAATTTCTCTTTTTGCTCTTCCGATCCAAACGTATGCAAAGCCTCCCCCACGATGGAGGGCATTGCAAACGCACAGCTCAGTGCCGTACCCAGGACCCCGATCTCTTCAAGGGCCGCTATCTCAGCGGTCCAGGTCAAACCCCGACCGCCGTACTCTTTGGAGAATCTTAAGCCTAAGAAGTTGTGATCTCCCAGCGCCTTTACAAATTCCCTGGGGTAGGTTATTTCATCCCGGTCCATCTTTTTAAGCAAGTCAGAGGATACATCACTTTTTACAAAATCTCTGACCTCGTCTTTCAGAGCTTTTTCTTCATCGGTCAAGAGTACGTCTTGCAGCATGGCTTCTGCTCCTATTATATTACCAGCGGAAGGAAAATTCAGGAAACTTAACACTTAATACTGTAGCATGACTCAAAGATAGGGTAAGTGTAGTTGTCAGTCAATGAAAAAACGCACTGAGCATTAATATTCACTTAATCCGTGAAGTAATTTTAATTATAACCTTTTAGCCCTTGTTAATGCAGGGCCGTGGGGTCTCTTTTTAAAGACCGCAACACAAATTCTTCTGAGATAGTCGAACGCCCCCGTGGCCCTGAATATGGGCTCAGTGCAGGCAGACAAGGCTACCGTTTAAACTGCGACTGTCTTATGGGGCTGTACTGAGATAGAATTTCAAAACTAACCTGTCGTTCAATGGAATGATGCAGGATTGCGGCCTTTAAAAAGAGACCCCACGGTCCTGCCAGGTGGAAGTCATAATGAGAATTGCTGTAATCCGAGAAGTAGTGTTGAAAAATTACACCATTTATTTTATAGAAGATGTACAAGCGTAAGTTTTCGGCTAAAAGCATTTACATTCCATGCACGAGGCAAAGGCTCTGTCCTCGAAAAAATATTATTATTTTTCCCGCCATCGGCGGGATAGAATTTCCGAGAAGTTGACCAAGGAGGATACTAAATGGATAAAATTGAGAGAGCTATTATCAGCGTGACCGATAAGAACGGGATTGTAGGATTTGCGAATTCTCTTTCCGGGTTGGGCGTGCAGATTCTTTCAACGGGTGGAACTGCAAGGGCCTTACGGGAAGGGGGGGTTTCAGTGACCGATATTTCCGATTATACAGGGTTTCCTGAAATGATGGACGGCCGCGTAAAGACCCTTCACCCCAAGGTCCACGGAGGGCTTTTGGGGCTCCGTGACAACCCCGAGCATGTGGAGATGATGAAGGCGCATGGGATTAAAACCATTGACATGGTGGTAGTGAACCTTTACCAGTTCGAAAAAACAGTGGCAAAAGAAGGGGTGACCCTGGAAGAAGCTATTGAGAACATCGATATTGGTGGGCCCTCAATGCTCCGGTCTTCTGCCAAGAACTTCAGGCATGTGACGGTCATTGTAGATCCTGCCGACTATGAAGTTGTCTTACGGGAGATGAAGAAAACGGGTGGTGAAACCACTCTCAAGACGCGTTTTCGACTTGCACGGAAAGTCTTTCAACTGACGCACCAATACGACGGGGCCATCAGCGGGTATCTGGAAACGGTGGGTATGTAAAGGTTATAGTTCGCCTGTTTGGACGTCTTATTTTTTGTTTTGAAGTTTTTTTCTTTTTCAGAGCAGGGCATGTTTTTATGAACATGGCGGTTCTTCTTTTTGCAATATATTGCCTGAAATGTCCTGCAACTTCCAGACCCATCCAGAGATTCACCTTTAGGCCGGGTCGCGAATTTACAGAAAAAATCACAGAATTCCATGTCCACACCTTTTATTGAAGCGTTACCTTTTCCATCGGTTCTTCGGCTGGTTGAATGCTGCCAAATTTTTGCTCATATCTCGAAATGTTTTCCTGAAGGGCCTTGATAATGCGCGTGATATGGCCGGGGCTGACAATGATCCTCGCGGTTACGGTGCCGGAAGGGGGCGCAACCATAAGAAAATCG
>JAKLQB010000150.1 GCA_022013615.1 Desulfobacterales bacterium
TCTGTTGCCGGGCTACAGCAGCCTGACAGCCTGTGCTCCGGCTATCTCTAAACAATTTCGAGAGAAGGCTACGCCACCTGTTTCCTTTAGTGAACTCCTTAGTGACCCAAATGCCTATGAGGGCAGAAAGGTAATTCTGGGAGGCTATATCCTTGAAGTAAAAAACGAGTCGAATGCCAGTCTGCTCACTATCCTCCAAGCACCGCTTGATTTTCAAAACAGACCACACTCGCGCGACAAATCCAGGGGCCGGTTCCTGGTCCGGACTGACAAATTTATGGATCCGGAGATTTATAAAAAAGATCGAAAACTTACAGTTGGCGGCAGGGTTGCTGGAGACTCGGAGCAACCATTGGGGGATCACATGTATCGGTACCCGGTTATAGAGGTCGAGGAATTGTATCTGTGGGCTGAGGAGACACGCCAATACCAGGTGCCCGACCCCTATTGGGACTACTGGGGCTATCCCTGGTATCCTTATTACCCTTCAATACGACCTTACAATTTCTGGTGATAGCTTTTTCCCTCAGGAGTTTCCACATCCACCAGCAAACCAGTCACTTCTTGAAACTCAAATCCAGGTTCATCTGTGCAGCCAATTCCTTTAGCTCAGAAATCTCTATAACATCTAACCCTACCCCAAATACCGTTTCCATGTGGCGTTTTACTGACTCACGCATTTCATGCATGGATAATTGATGCGACAGTTCACGCTCCATCGATGTCATGCTGATGCCCTTAAGACCGCAGGGATTTATCCAGTCAAAAGGTTCCAGCGCAACATTGACGTTGAATGCAATACCGTGGAAACTAACCCCCCTGCGAACTGTAATGCCAATGCTACCCAGTTTTTTATTTGCGATCCACACGCCCCTGTTCATGGGGTTCCTCCCAGCCACAACCCCCCAGTCTTTAGCCGCGCGGATAATAACCTCTTCAAGAGCCGTAACATAATCCAGCACTCGCAACCCGGAGTCTCTCAGGTCGATAATGGGATACACAACAAGCTGTCCTGGCCCGTGATATGTAATGTCACCGCCTCTTTCAACATGAATCACCGAAATTCCTGTCTTTTCCAGAAAACCCTCGGACACTGTCAGGTTTTCAAGTCCACCCCTGCGGCCCAGCGTAAAAACAGGAGGGTGCTCCAGGAACAGTACAACATTTTTATCGATGATTTGATCTTTTCGCGCAGAAACGAGTTTATGCTGAAGATCCCAAGCTTCCCTATACTCAGTAACGGGAAGGTCCACGCACAGCCATTTCTTGATATCTTTCTTATCGTTCAAGGCGGGTTCGAGATTATTGGAATCGGTTTTCAATGGAGCAACCATAACGGATTGGCGATTTTTGATTTGCTACTGATGATTGTGTTCCTGGGTTCAAAATAGTCAATAATCAATAGTCAATTCTTTTCACCCAGAAAGGCATGGTCGCCTTGCTGCAGCAGTTTCATCCATCCTTTTTACTTTGCATTTTTTTGGCGCTTCACGCACCAGTTCAGGCGTCTCTTTTGCTTCATTAACAATAGATTTGACCGCTTCGATAAACTCATCGATGTTTTCCTTAGACTCAGTTTCAGTGGGTTCGATCATGATAGCGCCGTTTACCACCAGCGGAAAATAGATGGTTGGCGGATGAAACCCGTAGTCCATGAGGCGTTTTGCCATTTCCAGGGTAGTTATTTTTTGCTCTTTCTGTAATCTATCGGAAAAAACGCATTCGTGCATACAGGGCCGGTCATAGGCGAGATGTAACACTCCACGCAGCATTTTCCTGACATAATTGGCGTTTAAGACCGCAAGCTGGCTCGCCTTTTTAAGGTTCTCAGGCCCCATGCTCCGTATATAGTTGTAAGCCTTTACCATGACCCCAAAATTCCCATAAAACGCATGCAGTTTGCCAATGGAATCCGGGAAATCCTCAGAGAGAAGAAACCGGTTTTCCTTCTCAATCACACGCGGGACAGGCAAAAAAGGCTCAAGATGGCTTTTAACACACACAGGGCCGGAACCAGGTCCGCCCCCTCCGTGTGGAGTCGAAAATGTCTTGTGGAGATTTAAGTGCATCACGTCAACCCCGATATCTCCCATGCGTACGATCCCCATAACCGCATTCATATTTGCACCGTCGCCATAAACCAGCCCGCCTTTTGAATGCACGACCTCGGCTATTTTCTTAATGTTTTCTTCAAAAAGTCCCAGTGTGTTAGGATTGGTTACCATGATTCCCGCTGTATCGTCATCCATAAGCTCAACAATGCTATTGGGAGATAAAATTCCCTGGTCATTTGATTTCACCGCCACGGGCTGGTAGCCGCACAGTGCAGCACTGGCAGGGTTTGTGCCGTGAGCAGTATCCGGAACGATGATCTTTGAACGTGGAGAGCCCTTGCTCTGGTGATAGGCGTGCATCAAGAGCATTCCTGTAAGTTCTCCCTGGGCTCCGGCCGCAGGCTGGAGTGTGACCGCATCCATCCCCGTTATTTCCGCAAGATATTGCTCTAATTCGCTGATCAACTTGAGAGCTCCCTGCTGCAAGTTGGTTGGGAGCAGGGGATGGGCACCGGCAAATCCTGGGAGACTTGCCTGTCTTTCATTGGTCTTAGGATTATATTTCATGGTGCATGATCCCAACGGGTACATGCCTGTGTCTACGCCAAAGTTCCACGTAGAGAGTCGAGTATAGTGGCGCACCACGTCCACCTCGCTCAGATCAGGGAATTCAGGGCCTTCACCTATCAACTCTGAATCAAGAGGGGAGGGCGCAACATCACGACGGGGAAGAGAAAATCCTGATCTTCCCCTTTTTCCTTTTTCCCAAAGCAGGGGTTCATTCAGAATCAGGCCGGTCGTACCTAAAGGCTCTTTCATAATCTTAGCTCCTTAACAAACTCATCCATCTCATCCCTGGTCCTGGTCTCCGTAACACACAAAAGGTAGTGGTCGGTAAGTTCAGGGTAATAGGGAGCCAAAGAAAGTCCCGCCACAATCTTTTTTTCCAACAGGCGTTCATAGGTAGTTTCAAAGCCGGTCGGAAATTTAATCACGAATTCATTAAATGTGGGGCTATCAAAGGCCATTTCAAAACCGGCCTTTTTGAGCTCACTCTTAAGATATTCGCACTTATCATGGTTGAGGCCGGATAGTTCCCGGATACCCGTGTGGCCCACCGATGCCATGTACATCGCAGCCGTTAGGGCGCAAAGACTGTTGTTGGTACAGATATTTGATGTGGCCTTCTCCCGTCGGATATGCTGCTCTCTGGTGGCAAGCGTCAGGACAAACCCTCTTTTCCCATCCATATCTACGGTTTCCCCAACCAGCCGACCGGGCATGTTGCGGACATATTTCATTTTGCTGGCAA
>JAKLQB010000151.1 GCA_022013615.1 Desulfobacterales bacterium
TGATGTTGTTGACGGGTTGAGAGACCAAATCCTAAGAGAACTCATAACATTCATGGCGGCAGACCCCACGGTGATAGAGCCTTCTATTCGACTGATCAGGATCTCCCGGAGCTTGGAACGTATCGCTGATCTTTCCACAAATATCTGTGAAGATGTGATCTATATGGCAGAAGGAAGGGTGATAAAACACGGGAAGGTTAATACCTGAAATAAAATAGAAATTAAACTCAAGAAAATATCTAGGTAAATCCAGAACTTTAGTTGCCAAACAGGGTAAAGGAAATTTCGAAAATTTACTAAAAACCACAAGAAACAAGGGGGAGCCAATGAGCACAAAAAATATCGTCATCATTGTCCTGGCAGCACTGTTTGTTCTTTTTGTAATCCAGAATACGCGAATAGTGGAAGTCCAGCTTTTGTTCTGGACCGTGTCCATGTCCAGGTCTTTGATGTTGCTGGGCACGCTTCTTATTGGGTTGATTGGAGGCTGGTTGTTGGGCAGGGCAAAGAAAAAAAACAATGAATAGAACTGCGTTGTATTTGCCAGACAGCCTTAACCGTTCTTGGCGGTTTTCCGTTTGGTAATCGTTAACCAGTGCTATGCCATGATTACCGTACCCAAATGCTTTTCAGGGTAGAAAGGGGGTATGAAATGAAAACTGTAAGTAACCGGAAAAATATAATTCCCAGAATATTTTGCTCAACCATTGTTATGAGTATTGTGTTGTTTTTTATTGGGTGTGCGGAAGTTCCTGTTACTCACCGGAAAGGGTTACACCTGGTTCCTAAGTCAGAGTTGCTGTCTCTCAGCTTGCGCCAGTATGATCAGACATTAAAAAAATCTAAGCTTTCAACCGACCAGGGAAAGGTCCAGATGGTCCGTAGAGTGGGGGAAAGAATTGCAAGGTCAGCAGAAGCGTTTCTTCAGGAGTCCGGTAAGAAACAGCAGATCAAAGATTATAAATGGGAATTTAACTTGATTGAAGATGATAAGCTCGTAAATGCCTGGGCCATGCCAGGGGGTAAGGTGGCTGTATATACAGGGATTCTTCCATACACAAAGGATGAAACGGGTCTTGCCGTCGTGATGGGCCACGAAGTGGCCCACGCTTTAGCAGATCATGGAAACGAGCGAATGAGCCAGGCCCTTCTTGCCAATATGGGAGGGATGGCCCTATCGGTTGCCTTGGCAAACAAACCTCAGCAGACGCGTGAGCTTTTCCTGACTGTGTTTGGGGCGGGTGCCAGCGTTGGATTAATGCTACCCTATAGCCGCCTTCACGAGAGCGAGGCGGATCGAATTGGTATGGTGCTTATGGCCAGAGCAGGGTATGATCCTCGAGAAACTATAACATTCTGGGAAAGAATGAACAAGAAAGAAGGGCCACGGCCCCCGGAGTTTCTGTCCACACACCCTGCTCCCGCTTCACGCCAGGCCAATCTCAAAACCTACATTCCCGAGGCATTGCCTTATTATAAGAAACCGTCGAAATGATGTGGTATTTCTTCAGAGTGACCTGGGACGTAGGCATATTCATAAATATGTCGAGGAGCAAAATCGGGAAATCCCGACAAGGCGGGACAGCAAGGATTTTCAAGCCGCAGTAGGAGGCTAATGCACAATCTGGGTTTAAAAGGTCTTGATCTTTTCTGTCTCAGATGGCAAAATGATATTGCTATGAAAACACATTCATTATCATTTCCACCAACAAACGAGATATTTGGAGTCGTAAGGAGGGGATTCTAAAATGCAATATGACACAGCGCTGCGGGCATACACGTCCAAAAGAATCGAGGAGATCGAAACTGCAGATATCCTTATAGGCATCCCCTGCTATAACAACGAGAAGACCATCGCGCATGTAGTCCAAATGGTCACACACGGTCTTGCCAAACACTATAAAGACCTGAGAAGTGTGATTCTAATCGCTGATGGGGGCTCCACAGACGATACCCGGGAAGCTGCGAATGAATTTCAGATAA
>JAKLQB010000152.1 GCA_022013615.1 Desulfobacterales bacterium
ATATCCTCTACCAATCAATAATCTATCTTGAACCTGGGATGATATACACCGCACGCTAGGCATCCTCCCCGCACAAAAAAAATACATGAAAATTCACTTTTTTTTCGTTTACGCAGGCTTGCCGAAAGGACACGATGTAAAGAACACTTTGTGATGTTGCATGGCCATTAGAGATCTTTGATTTTTCACTTTTTCCAAATTTGCATATCGAAAAAGCAAGGAGTTACAAATGCCATTCGTTCAAAAATAGAAATTTTTCAAAAGTCTCCATTAGAGACTCCTTATGCCCCAATAGGCTTCAATTTAACTCATTACAGGGTTGAACCAAATTGGAACTTGTGTTCTTTTTTTTTTAAAAGGGCTTCTTGTCAAAAAACTCGCAGTATAATTGATTGCTAAAATTAGCAATATATCCTGTGGAAGGAAACGGAATAGCGTTATCAAATACGCACCCGAGTCACCCTCCACGAATAAATTGTGGAATCTTAACAGAAAATATATCGCCCATATATTATGCTCTAGCGACCAACCGATCTTTTTAAAGATCACAAAAATGGGTGTCGCAAAAAAGAAAGGAAATATAAGAGTGCCAAGCCAGCCGAAACTGGCATAGCCCTCTGCAATTAATGGAACAGTTGCAAATCCTCCCATGACGGTTGGAATCCCCACTTCGCTGTAAAGCCAGTCTCCAATGCTCCATCCGACGTCTTTTTGAGGATTTAGAAAACGTGGTACTATCCTGCTAAACCCTATCTTGATTGAGTCAAGGCCTATTCGATTTATTCTAACCCTATCGATACCATCAATCATTATATCGACATGTTCCACAAGCGAGGCCCGCTCCAGTACATTCGCCGATCTACCATAGTAGTCCAGGAAGGATTGGTGCTGTATCATTCTCTCTCTGAGATCGCTGAATACTTCCGCGTTCCTTACGATTGATGCGGCAGTGTCAGCGGTTGATACTAGGCGGTCCCATGCAGAAAGGTCCTCCCTGAAACCTCGCACGTATAGCATGAACGGGGTAATAAAAGAAAGGATACAAGCAACGACTATGGTAGCGACTGCAACATAATGCCATCTTATCCTTCCCTTAAAGGCAATGACCGTCACAACATATGCAAGGAACCCGTTTATAATTGGCATGCGGGCATTAGCAATGACGGCGAAGATCAATTGTGTAAATAGCAAGACTGCACACCAGTTGCTCATTGATTTTCGGCTATTGGTAGCGACTAATGTTTGAGCAGTTGCTGCTATAATGGCCAGCAAATAAAAGGAAGTAAAAAAGGCATAAACAGTTGTGCTATAGGTAAGATCAACACCGGAGGCAATACTATTGACTGTTTTTATTTTACCGACCCATGATGCACTCCCTATCAGAGCGCTAAAAATGGAAATCATGAGCAGCTGCCGTTCCTTGAGGATCGGTTTCAACAGCGGCTTTCCCACAAATTCTAGACTGGATACAAAAAATGCAATCAGGTATCCAGTCAGCCCCAGAAGGACGGCAAAAAAGGCTTCGATTGGTAGGTGTAAGTTTGAATCCAGAGGTTGCAGCATCATGAATTTGGCAATAGTTGCAAAATCAACGTATCGAAACGCAACAAAAAGCACAAGTAAAGCGCCAACGCGTAAGAATCCGGTTGTCGCAATTGGAACGGCTCCAATTATCATAATAATAAATGCAATAGCCACGACCACAAGATTCGAACCAAGCAAAAGGTGACCGATGCATAGCAAAACCGAGGCCATTACCATTATTCTAAATAGCTTTTTGTCCCTGATTTTTGACCCAGCAATGATATTCTGGCGACAGGCCAGATGATTCATTTTGCGTCTGATCATTCCGACTTACCCGCAGTTATTTTTTTGTGAAAGCTGTCATCTAAGGTCCAAAGCGGCTTATGAATCTTTTTAGAAAAGAAGACGTCGGTAATTTTTCTGATCATTTGGCCATTGCTTGCCGTATGACACATCTTAAGATCGGTTCATGGAAAAAATTATTTCTTAGACAGCGCTCGTAACCACGCCGGGCAATTTCGCGGCGGCGCTCGGGCGCTTCCAACAATTCGTGACACACTCTTGCGCATTCCTCTACGTCATCCCAAAATACGGCCTCTTCCCCATCTTTATACATAGCCAAATGTTCTTTTGTGCGCTCTGCACACAATAATCCGCCCACAGCAGGAATTTCAATCGATCTGGTGGTATGTTGATCACCAGACAACAACAACCCAAGGCATATCTTGGATGACTCAAGTATCATGACATAGTCTTTATTACAGACTCCCGGACCTCGCCAAACGTTTTTTATTGACCGCCATTTTTTAGCTTTCTTCCACCGATCGCCCCAAATCGAAATGGGTACGTCACGTTTTAATAACTCAGCTATAAACGAACCTCTTCCTGGTATCCATGTTCCAACAAAGCATACCTCCGAAGACCAGGACATCCCCTCCTCGATAGAAATAGGCAATGGCTTAAATAACTCTTCGTCAGCACTCCTAAACACGCGCATCACCTTTTTAGCTCCCAATGCCTTTACATAATCTATGAAGTCTTTTTGCACAACGACAAGCATATTATACTCAGGAATACTCGCTCGGTAGAGCCTCCATTTCCTGTAATTACGTTTGTAAAGTAGGTTATCGTGAAAATAATTCACTATGCACTCAAATTTATTTCTTAGTTTTTTTACCAGTTTGGGGCCAAGAAGCTGTCCATGATCGACCCACACAAGATCAAAATACATGTTATGGACCTTGAATAATATACCGCGCCACACCCATGCTGAAAATCCCAAAGCTCCGGTTTCGAACACCCACTTTTTCATCAAACGATTGGATGGCAAAAACGAATCAGGGTCAACCAAAAAAACATCATGGCCGAGACGCTTCAAAGCTTGATAACGATGATAAGAAGTTCCGCAATTGTTTCCAAGGTAGAGGATTCTCACAAAAAATGTCTCCCTAATTTGGGTCTAAACAACTATTTTGATCTTTGAGCCTACAGGGTGCTTGCCACTCCCATCTACTATTAGGCTCCGATCCTAACGGGCTTCCCGCCTAACAAAGTGCCAAAAATTGTTACACACAGGCCCGCATTTTTTACGGCAAACATACTTAATAATAACTTGGCCCCAACCAGGCTTATCACAAGGGCGAAGGCTGCTCCTTCTATGCCGTATTTGGGAATCAGCAATGCATTGAGTATCACATTTTCCAAGGCTGCGCCTGAAAAAATAATGGCAACTGTACGCTCATAGCCCGTCATACCGAGCAATAAGGCTCCAGAACCCGCAGCTACATCGGCCAAACGCCCCACGGCGAGAATCAGAAGCGCTGTTTTTGCCGCCATAAACTCATGGCCGAATAGAAGCAAAATATTTCCTCCCGCGAAAATCAGGATCAGGCCGAATGGCAACACTGATAAGAAGGCTATGCGTACCGCACGGGTCAGGATCTTCTGCAATCGTTCTTTTTCCTCCTTGCCATTGAGGCGAGCAATGATCGGCGCTAAAATAATCTCGGATGCCATCATCACATAAACCAGCAGGAAGGCCAAGCGACTCGATGCTGCATATAAACCCACGTCCCCGGGGCTTCGCATTGCTCCCAACATCACGATATCCGCCTGTCCCAAGATGGTTTGCATACCGCTATAGATCAGCATAAGGAATGCCGCTTTCAACCAGGACTTGCAATTGTATTTTGGCTGGATGCGTTTGACCTCGGACGGGAGGAGCCTTCTTAGCCAGAATTCACCCGCCACCAGGGCGATCGCGGCGGTGCACACATTGACCGCCATCGCCGCCGGAGCGCTGAGAAGGTCTGGCCAAAAGAGGTATATCGCGACGATGCCTGTCAAAAGCAGGCCCGGGCGCAAAATCATGCCGGGTAAAAGTGCACGAAGGACATGCTCAAGCCCCCTGGCGGCGGACTCCCGCAGGCTTGACAAGGCAAATAACGGAACCAGCGGAGCTGCCACCCATAGCGAAAGGCGCATCGCCTCTTTATCCGTCGCGGGAAAGACGCATCCTGCAACCGCAAAAACAATAATGCTGAGGATCGCCGAAAGGGCCAGAGCGAAACAATCAGAAAACCGCAAAAGGCCTTTAAAAGCTGCCCATTCGCGCCGGGACCGATAGATAGCGACATCCCGGACGAGCAATGTTCCAAATCCAAATGATGCGGCAATTACAAGAAGGCTTATCCAGGCCATGGCATTCGCGAACGCCCCGTAGCCTCCTGCGCCCAACAAGCGGGCAAGGAGAATACTGTTGAGAAATGCCAACCCCGCGAATCCCACCTGGATCACGAAGCTGCCCGCCGCGCCCCTGATAAGATGGGTACGGAATCTCCCGGTTACCTCTGGTCGATTGGGCCTATATTGAGTTATGGGTTTCATATCCTGCAACTTTGGACTATTGTATTCCCTATAACGCGACACTCTTTATGAATTAACGTGGTGCAAAATCTTGTCAACAGCTTCCATGACCTCTTTCACCTCAATCGAGGTAATACATCTCTTTTCATTATCTTTACAAATATCCAGTCCACATCCAAAGCAACCTGTTTTGTGGTAAATAACTTTATGTCCAGCACCATAAGGAAACCACACCCCTGGCTTATTTCGGGCGCTAAATATAGCCACACAGGGGGTCCCAACTGAAGCCGCCAGGTGCATGGGGCCGCTGTCGTGGCCCAAAAACATTGTAGCTATTTTGAGAACTGCCGCGCTTTCCCTGGGGGTCAACATACCACAAAGATTCAACTTTGGGCCGAGCCAAGAACGGCTCGTCCTCTCACTATAGTCGAATTCATCTTTTGATCCAATGAGCACCAGCCCATAATCCTTATGCTTACGGTATAATTGCCCAATGAAATTTCGCCAGTTCTCCTCGCCCCAGTTGTTCACATCAATCTTTGTTCCGATACTGCATGCTACGAATCGAAAGTACGGCTCAAAGGATCTCACCGCCCGCATTGCCCGCTCTCGCTCCCTTACCGTCAAGTGCAGGTCCCAGCTTTCAGGATCATCCAACCGAACATCACCAAGTGAGGTAAGACATCTCGCGAGACGCTCGGCTTCGTGTTCGAAGCATTGTCTATTGGCCAACCATTGATTCTCCTGAAGTCTCCTCGTATTTGGCACGCCGATCATCTTTTTAATGCCACAAGATCTGAAGAAAAGCACATCCCGAATGGCTTTGGCCCGTCCCCGTGGCTCCGCAAGATATATGAGGATATCCGGGTTCGATTGCTTGATACGGTTACGGAGACTATTTAGTTGCCCGAGATCCCGCAGCCCCAACGGGTATGACATGTAGCCATGTACCAACCCAGATCCGTCCAATATAGCACTCAAGGGGGCTGCCTTATCGCCAATAGGAAAATTGGTAAGAACATGCCTTTCTGCTTCGGGAAAGGCGCGAGCAATCAGGTGAAAGGCAGGAAAGGTGACAATTGTATCGCCCAGACTGCCCAGGCGATATATAAGAATGCGCTTTGTTTTGCGTTTATCCATCAATGGTAATGTTTTTAAAAAAGTAAACATCGTCTTGAATATCTTTTTCATTAATCAAAGTAAAATTTGCATTCCTAATCTTATCGACCAAATTTAATGCCCTGGTCCCTCCCCCATGAATTTCCATAATTAAATAATTCAGACTGTGGATCATTTTTGGAATTTTAAAAAAGATTTCATGCTCCGCGCCTTCTACGTCTATTTTACAAATGCCAATAATATCATTAAAGAAATGCTGATGGTAGATATCTTCCAAGGTGATGCAATTTATTTTGAAAAGATTGGCTTCTGTTGATTTTTTATACAAGCTGTCACCCGTACTTCCTTTCGTGAAGGGAAGTTTAAGTGATTTGCGATTTCCGGCTACAGCTTGGTTTTTGAGAATCATTGGTACGCTAAGGGCTCACTCAAAAATAAAACAACATTTTAAAGGGCTAATTGTATCATATTGAAAATGGCCTTCGGTTAGTGTTGTAGCCAATGGCAGTGTATATAAATATATTTGGGAATCTGCTCTTTTTGAGAATATTGGCCTTGACAAATCTTTTTGTATGGGCTAATGTTCTCATTATGAACAAGACAAGATATTCCATGCAGGCTCTCGAGAAGTTCCTTGAACATCACAGAATAGCGACCTTTGACCAGCTTAAGACTGCACTCGGCAATCCAGCTCGCTGTACGATTTTTCGTAAGCTAGCAGAATTGGAGCACCTGAGCAGCTATTCGCATCGAGGCAAGTACTACACTCTCAGGTCCATTGCACGGTTTAGCGCCATGGGCCTTTGGAATGAACGATCTGTGTGGTTTTCTCGGTTCGGCAACTTGCTCGATACAGCCGAAGCCTTGGTCCACGAGTCTGAGGCGGGCTACACGGCCGCCGAACTCAAAGATGTTTTGCACGTTAAAACCAAGCATGCGTTGACTCAGCTGATTCGCTCCGGTCGGCTTCAGCGTGAACCATTCGATTCGGTCTACGTCTATCTGTCTGGGGAAAGCCACGTTGCAGACCGGCAGCGAAAGGCTCGAAAAGTTCATTCAAAGCGCTCTTTTGCCTCTCTTATCATTGTCAACCCCGATTTGGCTGCCGAAGAAGCCAAAGCCACTATTCTTCTTTTCTGTAGTATGTTAGACGAACGGCAACGTCGACTATATGCTGGCCTGGAGTCTTTGAAACTGGGCCACGGCGGAGATGCGCACATCGCTTCCCTTCTGGGTATGGATCCACATACAGTTGCACGGGGCCGCCAGGAGCTTATCATCGGGGATTTGAGCCGTGATAGGGTTCGGCCAGAAGGGGGTGGCCGACTGCCACAGGAAAAAAAACACCCGACATCATAGAGGCAATTGCAGCCATTATGGAACACGAGACCGCCGGGGACCCCGTCAGTGGATGCAAATGGACGCGCAAAACAACACTCAAAATTGCCCAACAACTGAAGCGCGCAGGTATTCGCGTTTCGGCTAACACGGTGGCCAAATTGCTGAAGAACATGAATTTCTCTCTTCGAGTAAACCTTAAAACACTGGAGTCTGGACTGAGTAAACCGCCCGATCCCCGGGAGCGAGACCTGCAGTTTCGCTATATTCGAAGGCAGATACGTGCCTACACGGCGCAGGGTATGCCTGTGATCAGTGTGGATACCAAGAGCCGTGAACTGATAGGGCTGTTCCATCAATCCGGACGTAGGTGGACTCAAGATTCGATGAAGGTCTTTGATCATGATTTCCCTTCTGATTCTCAAGGTGTTGCCATCCCTTACGGTATCTATGATCTTTCTCGAAATGAAGGTTTTGTCTGTGTTGGTACCACCCGCGACACCTCTGAGTTCGCCGTAGATTCTATACGCACTTGGTGGTTACAGGCGGGCTCGACTCGCTATCCAAATGCCGACCGCTTGCTCATCCTTGCCGATTGCGGCGGAAGCAATGGCTACCGAACCCGTCTGTGGAAACATAAACTGAATGTCGCCTTATGTAACCGCTTCAGCCTTCAGGTCAAGGTTTGCCATTATCCACCCGGTTCTTCAAAATGGAACCCTATTGAACACCGGATGTTCTCATCCATCAGCAACAATTGGGCGGCTCAGCCATTGCGCGACTACGAAACCGTGTTGAAATTCATTCGTACTACCAAAACTTCGGCAGGACTGAAGATCCGCGCATCTCTAAACACGAAACAGTACCAAAAGGGCAAAAAGATTTCTGACAAGCAAATGGAGCAAATCGACCTGAAGCGGTACACCCTAAGGCCAAATTGGAATTACTCAATTTCCCCATCGATAATGTGAAATTATTTTTGCGTGAGCCCTAAGGTTATGATTGATATTGAAAAACAATCTGGAAAACGTGTATGGATTCATTTCAAAAGCAACTATCTTTTTTAGATTGAAATTCATCAGATGCAGAAGAATAAAAAAGCCGCCACCGTTTGCCCCTAAATCCAAAACGTTTAAAGGCCGCGTGTTATTGATTTGAACAAGATGTCTTTTGTAAATATCAGAAACAAGCACCATTCTTGTGCCATTTTCATCTCCTCCATTATGATCGACCAGTATTTCAAGATTGCCTTTTCTGTAAATATTTAGTCCGTATTTCCTCAGAAATATTCGCGAAAATATAAGAGTAAATCTATTATCAAAATGCAATAAACTCAGTAACCCACTAATTTTGTTTTTTACACTTATCTTCAAACTTCACTTATCCCAAAATGTTTACAAAAACATATCATCAGAAATAGCCTTTCCTGTTTTTTTCTGGGGTGTAGCGTATTTCGCCGGAATTGGCCAACAGATTGAAGCTCTCTGCAACAAGCTGCGGGGAATGCGTTCGTTTTGCAGTGTCCCTTCTTGGCATGCTGGTACGTAAGATCCGCATGATTTATTTTATTGTCACAGTTAAAAAGTTTTGCGTGAGGATGCATTCCCTTTCGCCGGCGCCTGTTTCAGCCGTTAAATAGAGCCTCAAAGCACTTCTGAAGCATTTCCATAGAGACCATCGCACCGCGCTTTTAATCCCATGTGGTACCGGAGTATCCTCCAGGCAGGCCACATCTGAAAAGCCGGAAGACATCAGAAGCTGAGTGATGGAAGTCCGGGTATATGCCATCTCGTGCGTAAAGTCCCCAAAAAGCATTCTACCTCCAAAAGGAGATTCGCCGTTTGGGGTATGAAGGATCCATTTCCCCCCTTGGCGGAGTATGCGATGAACCTCGTCAACGAAAGGCAGCACCTCTTGTTTATTAAAATGCTCGATGACATCAAAACAGATGATAACATCCTTGGAACTTGAGGGCAGCTCGCGGAGAGTCTCCATAAGGTCGCCCTGAAAAACTCCTTCAATGCCCAGGCGCTTAGCTTCTTCCACTTGTTCCGGTGAACGGTCAACGCCAATAACATCAGTAAACCCTGCTTCCCTGATAAAGTGCATAAAGGCACCATGCCCGCAACCCAGATCAAGAATTGATGTTCTTTTATCCTCAGGAAAATGCTTACGGATGATCTTACGAAGCATAGGGCCACGTGGCTTAAGGCCCTGAATCGTTTTAGGCACCAGAGATTGCTGCCTGGCGTTTACATAGTACTGATATATACGAGATCGGTAGTCGGAGCTTTTCGGGACATTCATTAAACTATAACATTCCTATTTAAGATCTTGGGGGCGTTGTGAAAACGCCGGGATAAACCGGCATAGAGTAGGGGATGAAAGAGCCCTACATGAAAGGAGTAGCTGATCCATCACGGCCCCGAGTCATGCGTGGGCAACCGTGAGGCTGCACGCGAAGCGTTGACAGGGGGAAGCGTAGGCCAGCCATTGAGCTCCGAAATCAGAAAAAGTGGGGTCAAATCTTTCATTTTGACAATTGGGAAATCAAGGTCCCACTTTGAGGAAGAGGGGAAGGTCTCCGTTTGACTCTTAGTCGCCGTATGTGGATCGAAACAGGCCCCAGTTAAACATTAAAAAAAAAGTATATAACGGGGCAAGCCCCAGTTCAATAAAAGGAGACAACATTCAACGGGGCAAACATAAGTAATTGGTTTTTTTGTGAGGCTTGGGAGGTGATGGGGACGCAAGATATGAAGCGTATTGGGCAAAGAGCATAGGGCAAAGCGCAAAAGGAAAAAGCTCAAAGTACATAGCTCCCAAGTTCAATAAAATTTCACCGAGTGCACCTGCCTCTTTTGGAGTTGGTTGTCCTTTTTTGATCCGATATTTTAGGCGATGGGATGGGGGACATTTGGATTGTCGATTTTCGATTGATTATTGACTATTGATGATTATGTCTCTCGCCCCAGTACCATTTCCCGAAGCTACACCGGTGAAATAGGTTCTTCGAAATTTCACAAGGCCCCGATAGCGCGATCTACCCTTCGCTTCGACAGGCATGGATTTACCCCAGTACTATCTTCCGGAGCTACGGGCCAGGCAGGATAATTTATTTTCATTATTTTCCGGATGAAAGTTATGAAGAATAATCCGGCTTTGCCGGAAAAGAACAAATTAGACAAAAAGTTTGGAGTCGCCTAAAGTTTCTCCCACTCCTCAAGCGATATTTTTTTCCTTATACCATGTTCAATTTCATTCAGCAGCATTTTAACCTGCGGAATCGAATATTCTTTATTGCTCGGTAGGGTGAGCGTATATGTACCATAACGCATGTAAAAATGATGTCCTCCTGGTTCAAGAGATCCAAAGCCAAGTTTCTTCAGCTTTTTTATGAAATCTCTTCGTTTGCATGGCTTCCAATTACCCATGAGCGACCGCCACGTTAGGAACAGGCATTCTTTTATTCAAATTAATCCTGCCCACCACCGGCAATGTATCACCATGCCTGATTTTTACAATCAGCCATCCCTCAAGTGAAGATATCAATTCTTGCTGGCATTGATACAGCGTTTCTCCAAAAGCGACAACACCGGGACATGGTGGAATTGTACCGGAAAAACTACCATCTTCAAGTTTATCGTAAACGGCCTTACTCATTGTTTTATTGATGTATTCGATAAGCATGTGATCACCTCCTTCCTAAAAATACATCCAGCCACAAAAATCAACAAATTTTATCCTTTCAACAAATAATGTAGCTAGTTTTTTAGCATAAAAGGGAAAGTCCGGGACGTTGTTGACTAAGGGGGACATTTGGATTGTCGATTTTCGCCCCGGTTAAATATGCTTCGACAAGTTAAATGCGCGATGCCGTGACTTCGTCAATTTAACCCGTCAAGCTGTGATTATCATCAATTGAACGGGGTAAAATTGATTATTGACGATTCTATTTCACCGCAGAGAACGTAAAGCACGCAAAAACTTTAGACACGGATTTCAAAGTTTGTTTTTTCGGTTTATTGCGCAG
>JAKLQB010000153.1 GCA_022013615.1 Desulfobacterales bacterium
AAAAACATACAGCATCAAAAAATTATTGTTGTTTGTGATCGATACAGCGCCTACAAATCACTGGCAAAGCAACTGGACTTTATCATTCTGGCTTTTTGCTGGGCTCATGTTCGTCGCGATTTTCTGGATGCAGGCAAAAAGTATCCGGAGTTGGAAGAATGGGCGCTTTGCTGGGTTGGAAAGATCGGAGAGCTTTACCACATCAACAACTTGCGCTGTAAGGAATTTGATCAAAAACTTCCTATTCAATGGCAGAGTTCATCATTCAAAAAGCAGCATGAAAAGCTCGTTGAAAAAATGGATGCCATAGCTGAAGAACGAGATGTGTTCATAGAGGCACACAATCCTGATGATCCTGATTCAGATCTGCTGTCCAATGTTAAATACAAAATTTTGACAAGTTTGCAGAACCACTGGGAAGGTCTGAGCGTTTTTGTGGATCATCCTGAAGTGCCGATGGACAACAATAACGGAGAACGACCCATCCGCAATCCCGTGACAGGGCGCAAAAATTTCTATGGTTCAGGAAGTCTGTGGAGTTCCCAGCTGGCAGCGATAATGTTTTCAATTTTCCAAACCATGGCTTTATGCGGTCTCAACTGCAATCACTGGCTGAGATCATACCTGACTGCTTGTGCGGAAAACCATGGTAAAGCACCTGATGATTTATCCCCCTTTCTTCCCTGGAAAATGGATGAAGGCCGTCGACATCAACTTTCCAGGCCACCTAACACATCATGACCCGCTACTGTGGTCGGGACTTCACGCCCGAAGAATTTCAACAGATTCGATCCCTCATAAAACAAAATCCTGAGTTCAACCGGATGCGACTTTCCAAAGAAGTGTGTCGGATACTTCAATGGCTAAAACCTGACGGTAGTCTCAAGGATATGTCGTGCCGCGTTGCTATGTTGCGCATGCACAGAGATGGATTACTCGAACTGCCCACTCCCACCCATATCAAAGGGCCTCTAAAAAGGATTGCGTTCACATCAGTCACTGATCCACAAAACCCTGTTGTGTGCTCTGTCAATCAGTTGCCGCAACTGCATTTGAAGATGGTCACCAAAGCCACCTCAGCTTTATGGAATGAGTACATTGAGCGATATCATTATCTTGGCTATACACCCCTGCCTGGAGCTCAGCTTCGCTATCTTATTACTGCCGGTAAACAAATCGTTGCTCTGACAGGCTTTGGTGCAGCTGCATGGCAAACCGCACCAAGAGATCAATTTATTGGATGGAATCATGATCAGCGAAAGAAGAATCTGAATTTAATTACAAATAATGCTCGATTTCTTATTTTACCATGGGTGAAATCAAAAAATCTTGCATCAAAAATACTGTCATTAACCGCACGCAGGCTTCCGGGTGACTGGGAAGAAAAATATAACGTCCGGCCAGTGTTACTGGAATCTTTTGTGCAAAAAAATCTATTTGCCGGCACTTGCTATAAAGCCGCCAACTGGATCAATGTCGGACAAACCAAGGGCCGTGGAAAACTTGGACCACCTGGGAAAATAAGTGTTCCCATTAAAGATATCTGGGTGTATCCTCTTCTTAAGAAATTTAGAGTTTTGTTGAAAAACTGACTCAGGAAGGCGCAAACCGAATATTTACAAATTAAGTAAGGTTGCCCGGCTTCAGTTGCACCAGTTTTATTGGCCGTTAACTGCAAGTTGATGATTATATGGTTTGGCTGTTATAGATGTGTCATTTTGGCACCAAGAACCAATTTAGGGGTTGCCATTTTGGCGCCAAAGTGTTATGTTTTAGTTGTTAAACATAAGCAGATTGTAAACTTTTGTCTGGAGAGGAGTAAAACATGTCGATATCTAAAGAAAATCAGCGTGTTTCTGCACGAGTGCCAACTCATGTTTACGATACGCTGGCCCATGCGGCTGATCTTATGGGTGCAACGCTTAACCAATTCCTTGTACAGTCAGCTATTGAAAAAGCTCAGGCAGTCATTGAAAATGAACGCCTAATAAAAATGACGACCCGTTCAGCAAATGCTTTTTTTGATATAATTGAAAATCCCCCAGCTCCCAATGAAAAACTCATGGATGCAATGAGAGCATATAAGGGTTCATTCGATAATGCTGAAAATTGAAACGGTTAGCCGGGATCACAATAGATCAGGATTCGATTGCGGGAACGATGCGCTCAATCAGTATCTCAAAAAAATTGCCCGACAACATCTTAACAAAGGATTATCGCGCACATTTGTGCTTGTTGATGATAATATACCAACAGAGATCCTTGGCTTTTTCACTTTAGTTTCGTGTGAGATATTTGTTGATAAACTGCCTCGTAAATACGCCAAAAAATATCCTTCAAAGGCTCCTGCTGCAAAACTTGCGAGACTCGCTGTTGCCAAAGACCGACAAAGACAGGGCTTGGGTACTCACATGATGATTAATGCTGTTGAACGGGTCATCAGAGTTTCTCAAGATCTGGGTATTATTGGCTTTTTTGTGGATGCTAAAGGCAATAAAGCAAAAGCCTATTACGAACAATTCGGCTTCATCCAATTACCTGACAACCCATTAGAACTTTTCCTGCCGCTCGCTACCCTTCGGAACGCATATGATACGATTTCAAAAGGTTGACTCTACGACGGGAAAGGTGACCTGTGATGCCGGGATTGTCCATCTCGGCAGCCGAATAGCTACTGCAAAAGGCAAGATAATGGATTTTCAGAGAAAACTGCATACACATGGCATCTGTACATGCATGATCTTTCAAGCCAATAAAAAGTAAAAGGTGGGAGAGTCAAAATACGTAGAGTGGTGACAAATTCCATACAACCAAAACTGGCACGATTTCAATACCAACCTGGTTTTGTGGAAAATGTTATGTCTAAAAATCGGAAGATACCAATCTTTTAAAGGAGAGCTGCTATGGCGGATGAAAGCATTGAACGATATGGAAAGCGGGTGGGGTACTCCGATTCGGAATTGGAGAAGTTACACGAAGAGGGGCACAGGATCAGGCATTTGAAAAGGATCGCTAAAGTGGCACCCCTCTACTCCATCGAGGCTGAGATCATCAGATCCAGGCATTGCAATTCCGGTCATGAAAAAGGACAGAAATTTATCATGGACGTGGACGGCAATTTTATCACAAAGCTCTGTCCAAAAAAGATGTGCGTTTATCTCATCTCTCAATTGACTATGCCAGTTGCGCTAATAAACGAAAGGCTGAGTGAAGGTCATGAACCCAATGCCTTCCACTTTATGAGATATGTGAGGTGCCCGGATACGGGCGTTGAATGTATGGGATACGGCGAAGTCATGCTCAAGGTTCAGGTTGTTCCAAGAGTAAGGAGATAAGAGTATGTCTTTACAACCTTTGGATTTGACATATTACCATATTGATCGGAGAGGGTACTGCGAAATAAGCTCGTCCGGTGTCAATATAATCAATCCAGAGACAATAGACTGACATATCAGAATGCGATCAAAGGGATCTTTATGAAGATCAGGCAGTTTTGTCAGGTATAATGTTGCCTCTTCAACCAATGGTAGACTATCTATGTTATGCTGTTTCCGTTTAGCTGGGATATATTTTTCCGGTGGTTTCGGAAGTGATAATTTGCCTCGCTTGTATTTGATTGCGATTTCCCAGGTGGAAGCAACACTGAGATAAACTTCATTTGATGGGTCAATAAATAATTTCCTGGCCTGTGGTGAAAGTTTAGGATCATCAGTAATAATCCAGAGAAACGTACAGGTATCCAAAAGAATTTTCATATATCATCCCCATTAAAGGAAGCCAGTATTTCATCCGGCAGTGGTTCAAAAAATGCAGGAGTAACTTCAAATTCACCTCTGGCTAATCCTAAGGGGCGATGATCTTTTCTTTGTGGATGAATTGGCCTTATTTCTGCAATAGGGATATTCCTTTTGCACAAAATGATA
>JAKLQB010000154.1 GCA_022013615.1 Desulfobacterales bacterium
AAACCCTGTACCACGACGGTTTTACCTGCGAGGGCCTCTGTGCCAAATTTGACCTCTGCTGCTTCTTTCAGGGCCAGGTAGACACCGTAGGCGGTGGGACTTCCAGTGGGGCCGATGTGGCTTTCAAAGCCACCGGCAATGTTCACCGAGTACCCTTCTCGCCTCATGACATCCGCCAGACCGGGTGAAAAGCCCATGTCAGGGCCGGTAAAGGATCGAGTCCTGTCCAGGGCATAGGCCAGAAAACCTATGGCATATTAGTCGTTTAGATCTACAGGCTCACACTGGACCGTGATTTTGCTGCCCCCAAAAGGGATTTGGGCTCCGGCATTTTTAAAAGACATGGCCCGGCTTAAATTCAGGCCGTCAATGATTACGTCTAATTCTTCTTCATCCTTCTCGTGACGTCGTATACCTCCGCTACGTATGGCATGATAACCGTTATTTATGCCCAGCGTATTGCTGTGCATGTTGCTGATAAAATGTATATCTTTTTCCTGATCAAAAAAACATTCGATACCCTGGTGGTTCCCCTTTTTTATTAAGTCCACGACGTCGTCCAAATACCCTGTTAAGTCGTGTTTCTTGAATAAATCATAGGTTTCCTGGTGCCCAAGATAGGCGGTGCGGGCGGTCAGTGGATGTTCACAGGAAAAATCGCGGCCATATCTCGACCAGTCTGTCCTCTCTTCCCACTCCCTGGCCGCACGAAATGTCACAATACCGGTTTTAAAATGATAATATACACCCAGGCTGGTAAGGTTTTCCTGCTTTAGAGGGAAAAACAGGCTCTTTCGCATGTGACATAGGTCCTTTCCCTGACATGGACTATGAGGCTGTCCGAGAATGGCTATTTTCCCCAATCTCTACGTCAGGCTCAAATTATAATCCTCGAAATACTTCAATGTATTCCTGTGGTTATAATTTTCGCCTTCCTTGATCTTGGAAAAAATATCTCATTCTCAGACAGCCTCCTAAGGAACAAGAGAATTGCCAGGAATTTGATTAGTCGGAATAGGCTATGAGCATAGGGGAAAAATGTCTGGTCTGTCAAGAGAAGATTTGGGGTATTAAAAACATCGATCTTGACAAATTTCTTCTTCATGATAAATTCCATGTACGAGACCATCAAAGTTGCATCTAATCAAAATGATTTTAATATAAAATGCCTTATTCAATCTGACTTTGACGTTCCCCAACCACAAAAGGAGGCGTACATGATGAAGGTCCTTGTAAGTGATCCCCTGTCAGATGTGGGTGTCGAGATATTTAAGGAGACGCCGGGCATTGACGTCGATGTCAACATCGGTCTAAGCCCGGAGGAATTGAAAGGGATTATCGACCGGTATGACGCTTTAGTGATTCGCAGCGCCACCAAGGTAACGGAAGACATCATTGCGGCAGCCCAAAACCTCAGAGTTATTGGCCGCGCAGGAACAGGCCTGGACAACGTGGACATCCCTGCTGCGAGTAAGCGCGGCATTGTGGTGATGAATACGCCTGAGGGTAATACCATAACAACAGCAGAACACACGATGGCCATGATTATGGCCCTGTCAAGGAACATCCCCCAGGGCACTGGGTCTCTAAAAGAGGGAAAATGGGAGAAGAAAAAGCTGAAGGGGCGTGAGCTTTTCAACAAGACCCTTGGCCTCATCGGAGCAGGCCACATCGGTCGAATTGTCGCAGATAGGGCCAAAGGAATGAAAATGAAGGTCATTGTATATGATCCTTACATAAAACCAGAGACTGTTGAAAAGTTGGATCTTGAACCCGTTTCCCTTGATGAATTGCTCCAGCGGGCTGACTATATCACCATCCACACGCCCAAGACTGATGAAACGACCAACATGATCAACAGGGAAACCATTGCGAAAATGAAAAAGGGGGCCATGTTGATCAACTGTGCCCGTGGTGGGATCGTAAAGGAAGATGATCTTTACGAAGCCCTTCATTCAGGACATCTCGCGGGCGCTGCCTTCGACGTTTTCAGTACTGAGCCGCCAGGGAAAATAAAGCTGATGGACCTCCCCAATTTTATCTGCACACCCCACCTTGGTGCTTCTACCACTGAGGCTCAGGATAATGTGGCAAAGGATGTGGCTGAACAGATTGTGGCTTACCTCCTCCATGGCACAGTCAAAAACGCCTTGAATGTTCCCAGTATAAGCGCTGAACTGATGAGTACACTGAGCCCTTATGCCACGCTACTGGAAAGGATGGGATCGCTTCAAAGCCAGCTTGCAGACAGTGCCATTGTGGAGACTCAAATTCATTATTCAGGCACCATAACCGAATACGACCTGGCGCCTTTGACTACGGCTATGCTTAAAGGGATGTTGACACCAATCCTCAAACACAACGTAAATTTTGTCAATGCTCCCTATATTGCTGCTGATAGAGGTATAAAGGTGGTTGAGTCCAGGAGTAGAACTTCTGAAGATTTTGCCAGCCTCATCAAACTTACGGTCAGGACTTTGGAGGGTGAAAACATCATATCCGGTACCATCTTTGGTAAAAAAATGCCCAGAATCCTACGCATCAATAACTTTTACCTCGAGGCCATTCCTGAAGGTCACATGCTCTTCATCCACAATCAGGACAGTCCGGGTGTCATAGGTCAAATAGCGACTACACTGGGCAAGCATAATATCAACATAAGCCGCATGCAGGTGGGAGAGCAAAAGAAAGAGAAGCGCAACGTGATTCTCTTGACAACCAGTTCTGAAGTTGGCGACGAAGTCCTTGAGGAGCTTCGTGGCCTTAAAGATGTCTTTTCAGCAAAAAGAATAGAGTTGTAGAATTTCCGATAAAGAACTTAGGGGCTTCGCCCCAATTTCCGAGACTTAAGGAGTGTACAATGGCGGAAGAAGAAAAGGGATGTGTGATAAAGGACAGGAGAGCATTCGACGAAAAAGGCGAATTAAAGGACACGAAACTCGAAGAGGAAGCGAAAAAGGAGGTCCCAGGGGATCAGGCTCCAAAAAAGGAGGCTGAGCATCCTCCGCTGCCAGAAGTTAGTTTTGCCTCGCTGATTTTCAGCCTCAGTTCGACGGTGCTTTTTCATTTAGGTGAGATCGCGGATCCTCAGAGCGGTAAGAAGGCCAAAGATCTGTCTCTTGCAAAACATACCATCGATATAATTGCCATGCTAAAGGAAAAAACTAAGGGAAATTTGACAGAAGAAGAGAAAAAATTTATAGAGAATATCCTGACTGATCTGAGATGGCGCTATGTCAACTCAACAAAGAAATAAATTCTCGCCCAAACGGTGCGATTTACCAGTGCGCAATAAAGCGCAAGAATTAAGGAGATGAGAATTGTATCATGGAAAATAACAAACACCATGGAGGAAAAATATACATCACTGGCTGGCATCTTTTTTGCCTGATAACCGGATTTCTTGTCGCGACACTGTTCGGTTCGGTTTTAGCGATAGAGGCCCAAACCAGCTCGGTGCTGCCGGCTGCCCCTGGATCCTTTTCCCAACTGGCGAAGAAAGCCAGCCCATCAGTGGTGAATATCAGTACAGTAAAAGTAATAAAGGGGGGAAGAAGTGGCCCGGTGCCTTTTGGCGGGCCCCCTGGCCCCAATGACCCTTTTAAGGACTTTTTTGAACGATTCTTTGGAGACCAGATTCCCAGGGATTTTAGACAGCAAAGCCTCGGATCAGGTTTTGTCATCGACAAGGATGGCTTTATTTTGACCAATAACCACGTTGTCGAAAATACAGAAGAAATTAAGGTCAAGTTGGCAGACAAAAGAGAATATGATGCGAAAATCGTTGGTCGCGATACCAAGACCGACCTGGCCCTTATTCGTATTGAATCGGACCATCCGTTAGTCCCTCTATCCCTGGGCGATTCGGACAAGTTATATGTAGGGGACTGGGTGATTGCCATTGGAAATCCTTTTGGCCTGGAGGCTACTGTAACAGCCGGCATTGTGAGTGCCAAGTACAGGGATATTGGTGCTGGATCCTACGACAATTTCATACAGACCGATGCCTCCATCAACCCGGGAAACAGTGGGGGTCCACTTCTCAACACCGCAGGAGAGGTGGTCGGGATCAATACTGCCATCCTGTCTCGGAGTGGCGGAAGCGTCGGGATCGGGTTTGCCATTCCCATAAATATGGCCAAAGACCTCCTGCCACAACTAAAGAAGGGGAAAGTGGTCAGGGGTTGGTTGGGTGTGATGATACAGAAAATCACCCCTGATCTGAAGGAGAAACTGGGTCTCAAAGACGAAAAAGGAGCCTTAGTCGCAGATGTGACAGCAGGAGGGCCAGCAGAGGAGGCGGGCATCAAGCGAGGGGACGTGATTGTCTCCTTTGACGGGGAAGACATTAAGGAGATGCATGATCTTCCCTATATCGTGGCATCCACACCTGTGGGGAAGAAAGTGACGGTGGAGATCATTCGAAAAGGTAAAAAAAAGAGCCTTCAGGTGAAGACCGGGGAGCTCAAAGAAGAAGATGAATCTCCGGTGGTTAGCGAAGCCTCCCCCAATCTCGGCCTGATGGTGAAAGAGGTCACACCGGAGCTTGCAAGAAATTTCGGGCTATCGGAAACAAGTGGTCTTGTTGTGGTTCAAGTTGAAAGCAATAGTCCCGCAGGCGAAGCAGGCATGAGGCCGGGTGATATCATCCTTGAGGTGGACCAGATTTCTATGAAGGACCTGGAGCAGTT
>JAKLQB010000155.1 GCA_022013615.1 Desulfobacterales bacterium
CCGCGGCATCTGGGGCCACAACCCAGTGCTCTACCGGCTGAGCTACACCCACCACATAGAATTACTTCTACACAACTTTAAATAATTTTGCAAGCCCATTTCTGAAATTCCACGATAACGTTAAAGGCAAGCTTGATGATCTCGTAAAAAGTCACGAAGTTCGGGATTTGGGGTAATGTCCCCAATGCTAACTGCTTATAATAATTCACAATCCCTAAATTCCTCAATTCCTCAATCCATGTAAAAAGGACTTTTTACATGGCCGTCAACCTTGAACCGTGAACCATGGAACTTTGAACCTGAGTAGAGCGAAACGGAACCAACCCTTAGTAATGGGAGGAAAATAATTATGGCTAAACTATTGTGGAAACCTTCAGAAGACAAAATCAAAAACTCCAATATGTATCGATTCATGGGGCTCATCAATGAAAATTACAACCAAAATTTCACTGAATATGCTCCCCTTTATCAGTGGTCAATTGAGAATATCTCTGATTTTTGGGCCGCTATGTGGGAATTTGCGGACATAAAGGCATCAAAGCCTTATGACCAGGTCATTGACGATGTGACCAGGATGCCCGGCGCCAAATGGTTCTCAGGGGCCCGTCTAAACTTTGCAGAGAACCTTCTTCGATACCGGGATGATCAGGTGGCGCTCATTTTCAAGGGAGAGGATCACGATAGCACAACTATGACCTATTCCGAGTTATACGATGAAGTAGCGGCCGTTGCCAAATCTCTAAAGGAAGCAGGGGTCCAGGCGGGGGATCGGGTTGCAGCCTTTATGCCCAACATGCCGGAAACTATTGTCGCCATGTTAGCTGCCACGAGTCTTGGTGCGACCTGGTCATCCTGTTCGCCGGATTTTGGCATCAAGGGCGTACTGGACCGGTTTGGGCAGATCAAACCCAAGGTCCTGTTCACGGCAAACGGGTACTGGTTCAAAGGCAAAAGCCTTGATTCCATCGAACGCATATCAGATATCCTGAAGCAACTTCCGAGCCTTGAAAAAGTGGTAGTGGTTCCATATACTGAGCAGGATCCCGATATCAGCGGGGTACCCAATGCCATCCACTATCGGGACTTTAAATCTCCCGACTCCAACCTGGAAATCGAATTTAAACAACTGCCCTTTGAACATCCCCTTTACATCATGTACTCATCAGGAACCACCGGGCTTCCAAAGTGCATGGTACAGAGTGCCGGTGGGATTCTCTTCCACCAGTTGAAAGAACTCATGTTGCACACGGATCTAAAACGAGAAGATACTATCTTTTATTTTACAACCTGCGGCTGGATGATGTGGAACTGGCTCACCAGCTCCCTGGGAGTGGGAGCATCCCTTGTGCTCTTTGACGGAAACCCTTTTCACCCTGATCCGGGTGCCCTGTGGAAAATGGCCCAGGACGAAAAAATCACCATCTTCGGGACCAGTGCAGGATATATTGCTGCCCTTCAGAACGCAGGTGTGAAGCCCGGCAAAGAGTACGATCTCACACCGCTCAAGGCAGTCCTTTCAACAGGCTCACCATTGTCCGTGGAAGGGTTTGAATTCATATACGAGGAGGTTAAAAAGGACCTCCAGTTAGCCTCCATTGCCGGTGGCTCTGACCTCAATGGATGCTTTGCCCTGGGAAACCCAATGGGACCGGTTTATGCAGGGGAGTTACAGTGCAGAGGGCTGGCCATGAACGTCGCGGCCTTTGACGAGGATGGCAAACCGGTCATAAACCAGCAGGGTGAACTGGTCTGCACAGCCCCCTTTCCTTCCATGCCCATATATTTCTGGGACGATCCCAAGGGCGAGAAATATCACGCCGCATATTTTGACGTATATCCAAATATCTGGCGGCACGGGGACTTTATAGAGATCAATGACCGAGGAGGCGTCGTCATATACGGTCGCTCGGACGCCACCCTTAACCCTGGAGGGGTGCGTATTGGAACGGCCGAGATATACCGTCAGGTAGAACAGTTGGAAGAAATAGCAGACAGTCTTGTTGTGGGCCAGGACTGGAAAAATGATGTCCGGGTGATTCTGTTTGTCCAGATGGCAGAAGGCTGCGATTTGACCGATGACCTAAGAAACAAGATAAAGGCAACTATTCGCGCCAACGCTTCTCCACGGCATGTGCCAGCCAAGATCCTGGCAGTGCCGGAAATCCTTTACACACTTAATATGAAAAAGGTGGAATTAGCTGTCAAAAAGGTCATCCAGGGACAGGAAGTGAAAAATAAAGACGCCCTCAAAAACCCCGAAATCCTTGATTATTATGCTAATCTAAAAGAACTTCAAGAAGACTGATATGCTGGAGGACTAATTGTCTGAGTTATCTGCTGTTCTTTTCCCGCATTGTTACATTACGGAAAAAAATCTAAAAAGAATACCCCCCATTGTTGAGCGGTTGATGATCTGCCAACCGTGGTTCATGGAAAAACCTCTCCCTGTTCTCAAAAGGGATGAGGTATCTTTAATTGATGTCCTTCTCCCTCCCGTGAACCTGAAACCAAAAGAGGGTTTCAAGGGGCTGCTCTCTGAATACATGCTCTGGATCAGGCAGAATCAGGATAGGGGATACGCAGCTTTTTTAGGCGCCACACAAAAAACGGCCCTCTCTGAGGACACGCATTGGGAAATCAGGCAGATGATGCGTCAAATGGGAGAAGCCCCCCCCGCTTCCCAGGAAAATCACGCCCTGAAATGGCATCTCATTCTCCACCTGGCACAGGCATTTGAAGAAAATCTAATGGCAGCGGATGATATTCTCAAACAGGTGAAGCAACAGAAATCACCACTTGAGGAAGCTCTTGGAGAGGAAGCACAATTACAAAACATGTTTGATGACCTTCCTCAATCTGAAACAGATCTCTTTGTGGACGAACATCACCTCCAACAGGTGTTTGAGGCCTGGTTCGGCCTGTTCGGAGAGATCCTTCCGGATCATGGGATATTGATTACCTTAAACCGACACGTTATAAACTATGTGAAAAAGATCTTCGATGATAAGGTTATTCGACTTTCCAAAGAGGCTGCGGAGTTGGTTTCACCGAAGATTTCCTCAAACTTTTCTGATTTCATCCCCTATCACCTCCCCCATCTTGGAGATGATGCGAGTAACCGCCGGGATCCTGTCCTGACAGGATTAGCCGGCAGAACGATTGCCCTTTTGGAGAGCTAATGGCCAGGCTGCAGTTGATGGACAATCGTCATTAGTCAATCGGAAGCAAAAGGGCTTTCAATTGATGTCAATAGAATTGTTTTATCTCCACCTGAGGAGATCTGGAATAGCATTATTTCTAATGCAGGATCTGGCTGAGAAAGAGTTTGGTTCGTTCATGCTGAGGGTTTTCAAAGAACTCCTGAGGCGTATTTCCCTCCACAATTTTGCCAAAGTCCATAAAAAGCACCTGATGTGCCACACTCCTGGCAAAGCCCATTTCGTGACTGACCACGATCATGGTCATCCCTTCCTGGGCAAGTTCGATCATGACATCCAGCACTTCCTTGATCATTTCCGGATCAAGGGCGGACGTAGGTTCATCAAAGAGCATGATCTTTGGATTCATGCAGAGACTGCGGGCAATGGCCACACGCTGCTGCTGTCCGCCTGAAAGCTGCCCCGGATATTTCCGGGCCTGTTCGGCAATGTGCACCTTTTCCAGATAAAACATGGCTGTTTCTTCTGCTTCAGCCTTGGGGACCTTTCGCACCCATATGGGCCCTAATGCCAGGTTTTCAACGATGGTCAGGTGAGGGAAGAGGTTAAAGTGCTGAAACACCATGCCTACTTCCGTGCGAACTTTCTCGATATTTTTTATGTTATCGGTCAGTTCAATTCCATCAACGATGATCCGCCCCCGTTGATGTTCTTCCAGGCGATTGATGCAACGGATCAAGGTTGATTTTCCAGAGCCTGAAGGCCCGCAAATGACGATACGTTCCTGTTTGCGCACGGTAAGGTCAATACCTTGAAGCACGTGGAAGTCGCCAAACCACTTATGCATTTCGATAATTTCGATGATCGCATCGTTTGCCAAGGAATTATCTGCCTTCTCTGACGTTTTGGTGCCCATAAGGGTTCTCTCATCTCAGGTTTAGATTTAATCTAATATTATTTTACTTGTTAAAGACCTGTTTCCAACTCACGCTCTAGACGCCGACTGTAATTGGACATAAAGAAACAGCATAAAAAATAAATTAAGGCAACAAAAATATAAGCTTCGGCTGAGAATCCCATCCACTTTGGATCGCTTAGTACCGTCTGTGTGGTTCTCAGAACATCGAAAAGGGCAATAATAACCACCAGAGAAGTATCTTTAAAGGCCGATATCAATTGCTGCACTGAAGGCGGTATCACTATTTTTAGTGCCTGGGGAAGAATAACCAACCGCATGGTCAGGTAATAGCTTAATCCTATGGAATCTGCAGCCTCATACTGCCCGCGCGGTATGGCCTGTAGTCCGCCACGAACTACTTCGGCGATGTAGGCTGCGGTAAAAAGAATGATGGCAACCTGGGCTCTTATAATATTGTTTATAGTAACTCCCTGGGGTAAAAATAAGGGAAAGACGACCGAAGACATGAACAACAGACTGATGAGGGGTACACCGCGGATGAGTTCAATATACATGACGCTTAGTGTTTTTACAGCCGGCATTTTGGATCGGCGTCCCAGGGCTAATACAATCCCTAAGGGGTAAGCAGCTGTTAGACCGAAAACGGATAATAACAGCGTTAATGGAAGCCCTCCCCACTGGGTAGTTTCCACAGGGATTAGGCCGAAAAGCCCCCCTTTCATTAGCAACCCCATAAGGAACAGGCCTAAAAACCATGCGTAAGCCAGGGGTTTCTTCCAGTGATCTCTGTTTCGGCTGTAAAACAATAGGCCGATTAACAGGGCCATCGCTACCAAGGGTCGCCATTGCTGATCATACGGATAAAATCCGAAAATGATAAATCTTATATTAGCGGGTATAATAGACCAGCACGCACCATCGCTTTGCTGGCATTCCGCCCCTGTTGATACCCAAAGGCTGTCAATAAATGCCCAGCGAATCAGCGGCGGTACGATCATCCACAAAAAATATATCGTAATTATGGTCAGAAGGGAGTTAAACCAGCCTTTAAAAAGATTGGTTCTGATCCATCCGATAACTCCCACCTGGGTCACCGGTGGTTTTATGACTTCACTCTTGTTAATTTGATCCGCGTTTTCCATTCGGCAGTCTATCTTTCTACAAGCGCCATTTTTTTATTATACCAATTCATAAATGCGGACGTCGAAAGACTGAAAAAAAGATATACCAACATGATCATGGCCACGCCTTCAATCGCCTGTCCGGTTTGATTGATGGCGGTACCGGCAACTGAGACAAAATCGGGATAACCGATGGCCACTGCCAACGAGCTATTCTTGGTAAGGTTCAGCATTTGGCTGGTCAAAGGCGGGATGATCACTCTCAAGGACTGAGGTAAAATTATCAGATTGAGAACCTGGCCTTGTTTGAGCCCAATGGACATCGCGGCTTCTCTCTGTCCTTTGCTCACGGACTGGATCCCGGCGCGAACGACCTCTGCAACAAAGGCTGCCGTATAAAGTACTAACCCCAGTAAAAGAGCAGTGAATTCGGGGCTGACATTGAGCCCGCCCTGAAAATTGAAAACTTTGAGTACAGGAACACTCATCGTTGTCGGAGCTCCTCCCGCCAGCCAAGCTAAAAGCGGAAGTAAGACAAGAATTCCTACTGAAACGCGAAAAACGGGAAAGGCCATTCCGGTTTTTGCCTGTCGCTTGCGCGCCCAGCGACGCAGAAAAAAAACACTTGCACAACCAGCTAGAAAAGCAACGCCCATATATGTATGCGCGGGATGGAACTCCGGCACGGCAAAAACAAGACCGCGATTACACAAGAAAACACCGGTAAACGGGCTCAAAGCCTGTCTTGGTGACGGGAGCATTTCATAAAAAAATGCATACAAAAAGAAAAGTTGTAACAGTACCGGTATGTCCTGAAAGACTTCAATATAGACAGCCGCCAGTCTGGATACCAGCCAATTCATTGATAAGCGAGCAATACCGATAAAGGTGCCGAGTATAACCGTGAGGATAATCCCGATAAAAGAGACCAGGAGTGTATTTAAAACGCCAACCAGTAAAGCGCGGGCATATCTGTCTGCTGCCGAATAGGAAATTAAGGATTCACCGATTTCAAAAGCAGCTTCCTTTTCAAGAAAACCGAATCCCGTGGCAATGGCTTGTCTTTCAAGGTTGGCGATGGTGTTGGAAACGAGATAATATCCGAGCAGCCCCACCATAGCCAAGACGCCCAGCTGATAAAGAATGGATCGCTTACGCGGATCATACCAGAAAGCAACTTTACCCGACGCTGGGCTGGGCGCGGCGGCTGCGGTTTCCTTCATCATCTTCAAGTCCAGGTTCGTAAAATATAGAGTTGTATTAAGTGGTTAGATCGTTGGCATTCTTTTTTTACAAGAATTGTATAAAGGTGCCACTGAAAGTGGCACCTTCATTAAAGTGAGTAATTACTTAAACGGCGGTGCATACATCAGCCCACCATTTGTCCATAGAGCATTCAAACCCCGCTCAAGTTTTAGGGGCGTATTGACACCGACATTACGTTCAAAGACTTCACCATAGTTGCCGACCTGTTTGATGATATTATAGGCCCACTTTTCATCCAACCCCAGCGCTTTGCCGTTACCTGCGGTGACACCCAAAAATCTCTGAATTTTAGGATCCTCGCTGTTAACCATTTGATCAACGTTTTTCGAGGTGATTCCCAGCTCTTCAGCGGCAATCATTGCCAGAACCGAAAAATTAACAATATCAAACCACTGGTCGTCTCCATGACGAACCACCGGAGCAAGGGGTTCCTTTGAAATTATTTCCGGCAAAATAATGTAATCATCCGGATTGGGAGCAACGGACCGGGTAGAGGCCAGCTGGGATGCATCCGAAGTTAGGCAGTCACAGCGCCCGGCAAAAAAGGCTTTAGCCAGTTCAGGCGTGCTCTCAATAACGACCGGTTTCATCTTCATCTTGTTGGCCCTGAAATAATCCGCCAAATTAAGCTCGGTGGTCGTGCCAGGCAACACACACACCGTGGCACCATCGAGTTCCTTGGCGCTTTTCACGCCCAATTTCTTGGGCACCAAAAAGCCCTGCCCATCATAATAATTCACATGAACAAAATTTAGACCCAAAGCGGTTTCACGACCCAATGTCTGCGTAGCGTTCCGCGTTAACACGTCGATTTCACCGGACTGCAAGGCCGTAAAACGGGTTTTAGCCGTTAAGGGAACGAATTTTAATTTGTCGGAAGAACCAAAAACCGCCACAGAAATAGCGCGCCCCGTATCGACATCAAGTCCGCGCCACACTCCTTTTTCATCTGGTTTTGAGAACCCAAACAAGCCTTCATTAACACCTACCGAAATATACCCTTTAGCTTTAACCTCATCTAGCGTGCCTGCCATAGCCACACCTGCGGTAGCAATTACTGCTGCCGCTACCATTGCCACTAAGAAAAGTTTAATAAGTTTCATCAGTTGTTCCTCCTTTCAAGTTAAAGGTTGCTTCCTTATGACCGCACGTATGCGATCCCCCTAAAAATATTCTCGCCAGTTTTCTATAACCATCATTTTTTTAACAGCGCAATTCCTCACATAAATCATGCCATATCTATAAATGAATTCGCCTCATCTGATTGGAGATTATTAAAAGATTAACACCAAAATCTCACATTTTGCAAGAACAAAAGAAAAAGGCAGCAATTCAAATAATGATGCCCCTTGACAGTCGTGGACTGGGTTGAAAATAGTTGGTTTTCATCACATTTGGATTGGACAAACAGAATATGACAATAGAGAATTTGGACGAGCTTTTGATTTCATATTGGGATAGACATATTTGCATGAGCCTCATCAGAGGGTGGTCTTTCAGTGTTTTCTTTTAATTTAATCATGGTTATGCTGCGGATTACGCATTATCCTAAATATGGGTTATGTCAGCGGAATAGGCTCAATACCGGCACGGCGAATTGCAGCACGGGCAAGAAGGAGCAGAGAATCGAAGTAGGGTACAGACAGATGTTCCTGGCTCAGTGCCAGGGGAATCTCAGTACAGCCTGCAATGATTCCCTGGACCTTATGTGTCTCATGTGTGATGAGGTTTTGGGCCACAGAGGCCAGATCGGCTGTAATGTCCGCTCGTGAGCGGGTCGACTGGCCATTTTTAATGTCATAAATGGCGGCCATGATTCGGGCCTGGGCTTCGTCGTCAGGGACGACTGTCTCGATCCCACTATCAGCCAGACGTTTCTGAAAAAGCCCTCCACTGACTGTACCAGAGGTTGCCATAAGGCCGATTTTTTTAAGGCTGGGGTGGTTCTGCTCAATTGTCTCGGCAACGGCATCGAAGATAGACAGGATAGGTAGGTTGATTTGTGATTGTACCTCTTTTAGAAAAAAGTGGGCTGAGACACAGGGAATGATGATAAAGTCGGCCCCGGCCTGTTCAAGAATTCGACCCCCCTGAACCATGATGTCAGTTGGCGATTCCCCTTTACCGAGGATAGCTGCGGTCCGGTCCGGAACCTTAGGGTTGGAGTCGATGACCACTCTAAGATGGTCCTGGTCATTTTGGGCCGGGGTGTTCTTGATAATTTTGCCGAAACAGTCCAGGGTTGCTTCAGGTCCCATGCCACCTAAAATGCCAATCACTTTCTCGTTCATCATTATTTTATTCTATTTTATTCGAGGATCTGGCTCAAGAACTCTTTGAGCCGGTCGCTTTTAGGTTTTGTGAAGAATTCCTGATAGGTTCCTCGTTCAATAATCTTGCCAAAATCCATGAAGATAATCTCGTCAGCAACCTCCCGTGCGAAGCCCATCTCATGGGTGACGCAAAGCATGGTCATACCTTCCTTAGCGAGATCAATCATGACGTCGAGGACCTCTTTGATCATCTCTGGATCCAATGCAGATGTCGGTTCGTCGAACATCATGTACTTAGGTTCCATGGCCAGGGATCGAGCGATTGCCACCCGCTGTTGTTGGCCGCCAGAAAGGTTAGCCGGATAACTTTGCGCTTTTTCAGGAATCCCGACCCGCTCTAACAATGACATTGCCTTTTCCTCGGCCTCTTTCTTACTCAACTTGCGCACTTTCTTGGGTGCCAGGCTGATATTTTGCAGGGCCGTCATGTGCGGGTATAGCTCGAATCGCTGGAAGACCATGCCTATATCTTCCCGCAGCTTATACAGGTTTGTCTTTGGGTTATTCAGCGAGACACCATCGACAATGATTTCGCCTTCCTGGTAAGGTTCCAGGCCGTTGATACAGCGAAGTAAGGTGCTCTTGCCAGAACCGCTCGGGCCACAAATAACCACGGTCTGACCACTTTCAATGGTCTCGTTAATGTCGGTCAAAACGTGGAAGTCGTCAAACCACTTATTCAGATTCTTGATTTCGATCATTGGACGTTGACCTTCCTGTATTTTTCTTCATAATGCCGGCTGATACGTGATCCGACGTAGCAAATAATCAAAAAGATGATGGCCACGAACCCGAACAGCTCAATGGACCGGATCTCCATATTGTCTACGATGGAGGCCCGCCGAACGAATTCCGGCAACCCGATAACAAAAGCAAGGCTGGTATCTTGAAATGTAACAATGGACTGGGTGATCAGACTGGGCAGCATCCGCTGAAAGGCAACAGGAACAGTGATGTAGCGTGCCGTTTGAGCGTATGTCATGCCCGTCGAGTATGAGGCATTGACCATATCCTTGCTAATCGTCTGGTACCCGGCTCGAAAAATTTCGCCAAAATAGGTCGCCTCAAATACGATAAATGA
>JAKLQB010000156.1 GCA_022013615.1 Desulfobacterales bacterium
CAAAGCTTTATGAAATCAGAGGGAATCTAACCGAACCGCAGGTTCAAAAGATTGCCAGCGATTTACTGGCCAATGACATAGTTCAGCAATGGAAAATATATTCAAAGGCGGACTGGCGCGCTGACGAAGGAATCGGATTTTTAGTGCCAAGAGTCATTATTGATCATGAACCTGAGCTAAGCACTATTTCCATCAAAACTGATGAAGAATTAAGAAAAATCTCCCTTGAACGTAATCTTGCGCTCCAGAACAGGGACATACCTGTTATCAGACAGTACTTTTTGAGAGATGATGTCCTTAAAGAGAGGAAAAAAGTCAGCCTGGATCTGCCCACAGACGTGGAGTTGGAATACATTTCTCAGGCTCGCAGCGACCACTGCAACCACAACACCTTTAGAGGTCTTTTCAGATACCATGACCTGGCCACGGGAAATCGAGAAACTGCCGACAATCTGTTTAAATCCTGTATTGAAGCCCCCACCCTGGAGATCAAGGGCGAAAAAGATTGGGTTATATCGGTTTTATGGGACAATGCCGGGGTGGGACGCTTTGACGAGCATTACTATTATGTGATTACCGGCGAAACACACAACAGCCCGTCCAACATGGAAGCTTACGGAGGTGCAATTACCGGGATCGTAGGCATTTACCGGGATCCCATGGGCACTGGAAAAGGTTCAAAACTCATACTTGGAATGTATGGCTACTGTGTTGGTCATCGGGATTACGACGGAAAACTGTTGACCCACCTTCACCCTCGTCGCTTACTTGATGGAATCATTGAAGGAGTGAAAGATGGTGGGAATAAAAGCGGAATTCCTACCCCTTTCGGATTGCTCCTTTTTGACAAGAACTATATCGGCAAATGCCTCGTCTTTGTAACGGCCATGGGTATCATGCCAGCCCAAATCGGTCATGAGTCGTCTCACAAGAAAACAACCAGCCCTGGAGATCTCATCATAATGTCGGGGGGTAGAGTTGGCAAAGACGGGATCCATGGGGTGACTGCTGCGTCCGAGACCTATAGCGAGCACACACCGGCGGGTCACGTGCAGATCGGGGACCCATACACCCAGAAAAAGATGCACGACTTCCTGCTTGAAGCAAGGGATGAAGAGCTCATATCCTTCATCACGGACAATGGGGGTGGGGGATTATCCTCCTCCATTGGCGAATCTGCCTGCTTCAGCAACGGCTGTCGAGTGGATCTGGACAAGGTACCCTTGAAATATTCTGGCTTAGACCAATGGGAAATCTGGGTTTCCGAATCTCAGGAAAGAATGACCATTGCGGTTAAGCCACAGAATGTAGATCGTTTCATGGAGCTCTCAGCCAGGCACGCGGTAGAAAGTACTGTCATAGGAGAGTACAACGATTCCGGTTATCTTCAATTGGATTACAAAGGGAAAACATGCGCCTATATCAAGATGGACCTTTTAGAATCCGATTTTCCCCAGTGGGAGTTTGATGCAGAGTGGGTCCCTCCCAGGATGAGGGGCTTAACAGAGCCTGTCTTGAGTGAGCCCGAAGACCACAGCGCTCTCCTTAAAGCAATTCTCTCTCGCCCAAATGTGTGCGCCCGTAACTGGATCGCAAGGCAATACGATCATGAAGTGCAAGGTGGCAGCGTGATAAAACCCCTGACTGGTAAAAGACGGGACGTGCCCAGTGATTCTGTGGTCGTAAGGCCTATACTCGATTCCAACAGGGGAATCGCCGTTTCCCAGGCGCTCAACCCTTTCTTTTCTGAAATCGATACCTACCATATGACAGCCGCTGCCATTGACGAGGCCGTTCGAAAAATACTTGCCGTTGGAGGAGACCCCGGACATCTCGGTGGTCTGGATAACTTCTGCTGGCCCACTATCGAGTATCACCCTACAGAAAATCCAGATGGCAAATACAAAGCTGCCCAGCTTGTCAGAGCCAATTGGGCGTTGAGGGACTACTGCCTCGCCTATGGAATACCACTGCTATCCGGAAAGGACAGCATGTATATTGACGGGAACCTTAAAGGACCATTCGGTGAAAGACACAAGGTGTCGGGACTTCCCACCTTAATGTTCACCATATGCAGCGTAATCGAAGATATTGCCAGGTGTGTCACCATGGATGCCAAATTTCCGGGTGACCTTGTTTATGTCCTGGGGGAGACCAAAAATGAGCTCGGTGGAAGCGAGTATTACCAGATGATGGGTTCCATAGGCCTCAATGTCCCCCAGGTGAATGCAAAAGAGGTCTGGCCTGGGTACCTGGCGCTATACAAAGCCATTCAGGAAGGCCTGGTTTCTTCCTGCCATGCCGTATCAAGGGGTGGGCTGGCAGTCCATCTTGCCATGGTTGCAATGGCAGGCGAACTGGGGATGGAAATCAATCTAACCTCAATTCCCCGCGCTTCAGGGCTCACAGTGAGCCAGACCCTATATTCGGAGTCATGTGGCCGATTTGTCATAACTGTACCGCCTGGGAAAAAGGAAATGTTTGTTGAACTTTTCGCTGGTATAAAAATGGCTCAGATGGGTATTGTGAGTGAATCGCCCCGTTTTTGTGTTAGAGATGGCAGAGGGGAGACCATCATTGAAGAAGATACGTCAGCACTAAAAAATTCGTGGAAAAAACCGTTCGGGCATTTAGTATGAGATGAAATCGCTAAGCGCTTTTGTATTATCTCCACCTGTGGCGGATTAAAACCTTATCAACATATGAACACAATAAACCCAAGAAACCCAATGAACCCAATAAACCCAAAGGCATTGGTCCTCACAGGCTATGGGCTAAACTGTGATTATGAGACCGATTACTCTTTGAAACTGGCAGGCGCAGAATCCGAGAGAATCCACATCAACGAGTTGATTGCGACTGAAACG
>JAKLQB010000157.1 GCA_022013615.1 Desulfobacterales bacterium
GCTGGACCGCCCCTCTTCTTTCATCTTTTTGAGGACCAAAAAGAAGGTGCCCTGTGAGGGTCCATTGTTCAAGATTTCGCCTAAAAGATCATTTGATTTCTCCATCACCCTGTACCTCCCTTTCTGATATCCCTGATTTATCAGTCTGTTGAGTCTTTGATCGCTATCTTCTCAAAAAGTTTGGTCATTCCGACTGCTTCCCCCTTTTGCAAAGGGGGATTGAGGGGGATTTTATTAATGCAGCCCGAATTTACTGAGAAGTTACTTTGATTGTATGTCTTTTACAGTATTATCGTGATTGTCTTTTTTGTCAAATCGGTAGACGATCTCGTTTTGTTTAATAAGGTTAAGTTCCTTTCTTGCCACAGATTCTATGTATTCCATGTCAGTGCGAAGACGGCGTACCTCTTCAAGCATACTCTGATTTTCCTCAGCAAGCTGGCGTATTGTCTCAACGCGGGCCTGTCGTTCCATTTCTTTGTGGTAAAGGTGTAGAAGACCATGGTCGCCAAATCCCAGCCAGGCCAAAAGGGGCGCCAGGAAACACAGGATAAGCAGTGCAAATTTCCAAAACTGTCTCTTCTTAGACGTCAATTTAGAACACCTTTTCAGGTTTCCAATCGGCTGCGATAATAATAGATAACACTCCGGCTCTTTTTGCAAGGTCCATAACCTGAACCACTTTTCCGTGAGCTACGTCTTTGTCGGCCTGCAAAAGAAGGTGAATCAGGCCCTCGTTCACAACCAGACCCTTTAGCTCGGTTGCGAGGTTTTTGAGGTCGATTATATCACCCTTTAGATATGTGCGGCCCTCTCTGTCGATCATGAGTGTGATTTTTTTACTGTCTTTATTAAACGCCCGCTGCGTCACCTTGGGCAGTTTTATGGAAATACCAGAAGCCATATGGAAATGAGAAGTCACCATAAAAAAGATCAGAAGTAAAAAGACAATATCGATCAGCGGTGTAATACCCAGCCTTGGCTCTTCATCCTTAATCTTCTTGAATCGCATAAGTTCACTACTTCGAATTGCTGTAGTTATCCATCAGGTCTACAAGCCTAATGGAGTTTTCTTCCATTTCAAAAATAAGGGAACTCGCCTTATCCTTTAAAAAGCGATAACATACGAGGGTCGGTATTGCAATGCACAGCCCGGTCGCCGTGGTAATGAGCGCCTCGGCAATTCCACCTGCAAGAGGGGCTGGGTTGCCAATACCCTGCACTGATATTGCATTAAAGGTCTTGATCATTCCCGAAACCGTGCCAAGAAGTCCCAGCAAGGGTGTCAGATTGGCGATGGTGGACAGGATATCAACATTTTTTTCAAGGATCGTTGCCTCCCGGCTCCCTCTCTCCTCAATGGCTTCCTTGACCAGCCACATACCCTTTTGGGTACTTCTTAAACCGGCCAGGAAGATCTTGGCAATGGACGATATATCATTTTGGCACAAAAAAACTGCTTCTGATATCTTTTGTTTCTTCAACAGGCCTTCCACGTTGTTGACGAAGTCCTGGGGTATGATATTTTTCCTTCTCAGTACCCACAGACGTTCCAGAAAAATGGCCAGTGCTACAATGGAACAAAAGATAATTGGGTACATGAAAATGCCACCCTTTACAATCAAATCAAACATGATATTTATATAGCATATCTTTTAGTGCATATGAAAGTTAAAAATGTTAAGTTACAATTTTCGTAAGTTCTTAATAAGTTCGGGTGGAGTTTATCCGTAAGGATTTTATAAAAGGCTCACGCCTAAACTCCGAAAGGATGTACGGCCATTGTCATTCGCTTAAGGCACTAATCCGGTTGTGAGCACCCTTATTGAGAAGACCAATTTTCAATCTTTTGAAAGGATAAGAACATTGAGCAAACGAATAAATGAAAAGCCCAGGGATGCCGGGGATCAAAAACAGGTTTCCCTTTACCGTGGTTCGATTTTAAAAGCACTTTATCCCCTTTCCGGCATCCCTGGGCTTTTCATTTATTCGTTTGCTCAATGTTCTTATCCTTTCAAAAGATTGAAAATTGGTCTTCTCA
>JAKLQB010000158.1 GCA_022013615.1 Desulfobacterales bacterium
AACCAATTTCAAAAAAACGTGGTTAGAAACTTCCAAACTCATCCCCATAAATACAAAAGTTGATCTCAAGCGAAAAGGTGTACCCCATCCTCTTAGAGATATGATCCAAAAATCAAGAGAAATTCTGTTGGACCTCGGTTTTGACGAGGTTGAAAATAAAACAATTCTTCGCGATGCCGATGTTTACCGGGAATATGGTCCCGAGGCACCCATCATTCTTGAGCGCGCATTTTACCTGGCCAAATTGCCAAGACCTGATATCGGGTTAAGCAATGAAAAAATTTCTCAACTTGAGGAAATCATAGGGGAATTTGACGCCTCCAAGTTGCAAAAAATTTTGAGGTCTTACAAAAAAGGCGAAATTGAGTCCGATGATTTTATTGAGGAGCTTGTTACCAGGCTGCATATCAAAGAGGAGCAAGCTGCCGAAATGCTGGACAAGGTTTTTCTTGAATTTAAAAAACTAAGGCCTCTGCCCACTGATCTTACCCTGCGATCACATATGTCAGGCACCTGGTACCACACATTGTCCGCATTGCAAGACAAAAGGGATTTCCCTTTGGCCTTGTTCTCTGTTGGTCTTCGCTACAGGAACGAACAAAAGGAGGATGCCAGTCACTTACGCGTCCATCACTCCGCATCAGTTGTGATGATGGATCCTGCCATGTCGTTGGATTCAGGAAGAGAAATAACCAGGAAAATTCTAAATGCATACGGATTTGAGAAAGTAACTTTTGAAACTAAAAAGGCCACATCCAATTATTATACCCCTGGATTGGAACAAGAAGTATTTGCGAAATATGGCGGAGAATGGTTTGAAATTGCCGACATAGGAATGTACTCACCCATATCTTTGGCCAATTTCGAGATTAAATATCCAGTATTCAACGCCGGATTTGGGGTGGAAAGATTAGTGATGGTTTTAAATGATTATAAAGACATAAAGGAACTTGTCTACCCCCAGTTCTCCAAGAAAGAATTCACAGATCAAGAAATAGCCCGATCTATGAGTTTTATAGAAAAGCCTCAGACAGAAAAGGGAAGAAAGATTGCAATGGCAATCGAAGAAACTGCTGCAAAATACAAAAACGAGATTGGCCCATGTGAGTTTATGGCGTGGGAGGACAATGATCTTGAAGTTAAACTTCTTGAGAAAGAGAAGGGCAAAAAATTAGTGGGCCCTGCTGGTTTTAATCAGATAGCTGTCGACAATGGCGTGATCAACGGTGGTCTCATTCCCTCTGGAGTCTCGACGGGTTTTAGTTTCATGCGCGCTATAGCTATGAAAGCAGGAGCAATCACAGAAAAAGCGGAGAAGAATGTGGTTTTTCAGGTAAAAATGGTAAGGGCATTGTCTGATATCAATCTGAGAATTCCTGTTGATATCAGAGAATATTTAGAAGGCAACCAAAAGGAGCTAAGCATTGATGGCCCGGCCTTTGTAACTATAAAATCCAGGATCAAGGGATCCATAGCATGAATCAGCTCAAAAATATTATCACTCAAAAGTTCACTTACCTCACCAGGCAAAATAAAGATCTCATCAATATCATGCCGTTGCAGACTGGAGGCATTCTTAGCGATGCTGCTAAGGAAGCCTTAATGGAATTCGGAGACGGATATTCAGTTTGTGACTTTTGTAATGGCGTCCTGGACCAGATAAAAAATCCGCCTATTGAGGACTTAGTACATAATTTTTTACCCAGATTCTTAGACTGCGATGTTGTACGGCTTACAACAGGAGCAAGAGAGGGCAAATTCAGTGTACTTCATGGTTTAACCGAACCGGGAGACACGATAATCGTTGACAGTAACCGGCATTACACCACCGCGGTTGCTGCCGAAAGAATAGGCTTGAATGTTATTGAGGTACCTAATTCTGGATATCCGGAGTACAGAATTGATGTTGAGGATTATGTGCCTTTAATAGAAAAACGTGTCCCCAAAGTTATTTTATTGACCTACCCGGACGGAAATTGCGGCAATCTGGCAGATGCAAAAAGACTGGGGGAAATTGCCAGACAACATAATGTTCCCTATCTGCTAAACGGAGCGTATGCCATAGGTAGGATGCCTATCAGTTTAAAAGAAATTGATGCGGATTTTGTCGTAGGATCGGCACACAAAAGCATGGCTTCAGCCGGACCCAGTGGCGTGTTGGGAATGAAGAAGGAATGGGAAGATATCATCTTGAGGAAATCAAAAGTCTATTCGAAAAAAGAAATTGAACTTCTCGGATGCACTTCAAGAGGTGTTACCATAGCCACACTTATGGCTTCGCTTCCACACGTGATGGAAAGAGTTCAAAATTGGGCGGGTCAAATAGCAAAAGCACAGTGGTTCTCTGAAAAACTTGAGGGTTTAGGAATGAAACAGCTTGGGGAAAAGCCGCATAAACATGATTTGATAAGCTTTGAATCTCTCGATCTTTATGAAATCTCCAAAACTCGTCGTGAAAAAGGGTATTTTTTGTACAAGGAGCTAAGAAAGAGAGGAATTTGGGGTATAAAACCAGGTCAATCGAAAAAATTTAAAGTTTCGACCTTTGCTGCCACCAGAAATGAATTAGGCGTGGTGATAGATGCTTTTAACGACATCATAGTCTCTTATTGTTAACGAGAATAAGGTGCTCACTTTGAATTATCTAACATAGCCAATGTCTCAGCTAAAAAAGGAGAGAGAAGAAATGGAAAAGAATAAAATCTTTGGGTACCTGCTCACGATGGATTTATACGATGTTGACCCAGGCATATGTCAAGACCTT
>JAKLQB010000159.1 GCA_022013615.1 Desulfobacterales bacterium
CACCCAAGAAAGGTAAAAAATTTTATTTGTTTCAGCATTACGAAAGACTATGGCTCGATGGATCCAATAATGACTTTGATGAGGGTTCATATAATTTACCGCTAAAAAAGATTGTTATTTCTTCCTGTCTCCAGAAAATCCTAAAGAAGCGTTTTTTTCAACAATCAATATTAATTGAGGATCCAATAGATCATCACATATTCTACCCCACAAGAAATAGTTACAACAAGACGAAGAGGATTTGCATGCTTTATCATGACCTGCCATTAAAAGGGGTCGCAGATGGTATTAAAGCGTTCGAGATAGCAAAAAAGGGGCATCCAGATGCTCAGTTGGTGATTTTTGGCTCGCGTCAAAAACCTGAATCCTTGAGGTGTGAATTCCATTATAGACCAAGCAATGAACAGTTGAGAGAAATTTATAATTCTTGTGATGTATTTCTATGCCCGAGCTGGAGGGAAGGTTTTGGATTACCCTCGGCAGAAGCTATGGCGTGCAAATGTGCCTTAGTTACGACGGATAATGGAGGCTCCAGAGATTTTGCCATTCACGAAAAAACCGCATTAGTTTCACCACCCCAAAATCCACAGGCATTGGCAGAAAATTTGTGCAGATTACTGAGTAACGAAGACCTATTTGAAAGAATAGCACAGAATGGCTATGAGCATATAAAGCGATTCACGTGGGAAAAGGCTGTTAGTAAGATGGAAAAAGTTTTTTTGCAGGAGCTCCAAAAAGAGTAAGTCTAAAACCATGAAGATATCTCTCTTAACACCCAATTTATCTAGCAACGGCCTCGGCAGGGCATATTTATTAGCCAAAATCCTTCAAAAACAATATGAAGTAGAAATTGTCGGCCCCGTATATGGTGAGGGCATTTGGAAGCCTGTTGCTGATGATGGAAACGTAACATACAAAGCCATCAAAGTTACGGGAAAACTTAAGGCATATCGCCAATTATGGAAAGAGGTAAAGCTCATCGATGGTGATGTGATATACGCCAGCAAACCACTTTTCTCTAGTTATGACGTTGGGTTGATAAAAAAATGGATATCTAACCGTCCCTTGGTTTTGGACATAGATGACTGGGAGTTAGGTTTTTTACTTGATGACGTCAATAAGAGTGTTTCTGGAAAAGCATTGGAAAGAGCGCGCTTCTATTTAAACTCCATCGAGAGTGCTATACGGTCAACTATGTATTCGTATTTGTGGGTGGCTTTAAATGAAAAGCTTGTAAAACATGCCGACGAGATTACAGTTTCAAACAAATTCCTTCAAAATAAATTTGGAGGCACTGTCATCATGCACGCCCGTGATACTGCAGATTTTGATCCTTCCAAATTCGATAAGACCTCTTTACGAGAAAAATATGGTGTTGCAAAGACTGAGAAAACGGTAATATTTTGTGGGACTCCAAGGCCTCATAAAGGAATTGACGACCTTATAGCTGCGATGAAGTACGTTCCTGGAGTGTTGCTAATTATTGTTGGATTAACTAACGAAGAATATTGCCAAAGGTTGATCTTCAAAGCAGAGAATGAATTGGGCAGCAAAAGAATCAGGGCATTTGGTTTTCAGCCATTTTCAGAGATTCCCCAATTTCTGGCCATGAGCGATATCGTTGTAATACCACAGAGAAAAAGCTTCGAAACAGTCGGGCAAGTACCGGCCAAGTTGTTTGACGCCATGGCAATGGCAAAGCCGATCGTTACCACCAATGTTTCTGACTTACAGGAAATCTTAGGAGATTGTGGATGGCTTGTAGAGCCTGGGCGACCCGATGATCTTGCCAATGCCATTAGCTACGTGCTGGACCACCCGGAAGAGGCGGAGGAGAAAGGGCAAAAGGCGCGGGAGCGATGCAAAGCGATGTATAGTTACGATGCAATGGAAGAAAGGCTTTGTGGGCTGTTTAAGAAATTCGAATAGACAGTCAGTTTCTTTCCAGGATTTAGATTTATGCTGCTTTATTTGTCAACTGTTATTTGATTGCTTTTACCTCTTCAATGGTTTCAATGGGTCATTAGCCCATATTTCGATAGCCACGATGAGTTGCTTCCAATGCCAATCAATAGCCTCAAGGTTTTTACCTAAAACCCGCACAATGGTTGCCACAATAATAGATCATTAATGGATTCTACAAGGGCTATTGGCTTTCGAAGTATAGTGTCAACTATATAAGGACATCACCCAAAATTTACGAAGGGCTTAAAGGTGCGAGATGAAGACTCGGGCATTAAAAGATATGTGGCCGAAGACACGTCATGGGCGGTGGATGAGCGAGGAGTATGAACCGGGGTTAGTGTCGGTGATTGTGCCAACATTCAACCGCTCAGGTTTCCTGGTGGAAGCTATGGACTCTGTTTGTCATCAGGCTTATCGACCTGTCGAATTAATTGTTGTTCCGAGTTGTGGACGAATGGGGAAGTAAATGAGAGGTTTGAAAAACTCGTTAGATTTCCTATTTTATGATTTTTATTAATTTTTCAGAAAGGGAGTGGAAAAACTTATAACATTATTAGAGGTTAATAGCAGAAATTTTGAGATTTTTTTGATCAAAATTTTAGAGGTTATGCAAAGGTCTCAACAAAGGACAGAGGTCTAAGAGGAAAAATGTCGCTCAAATCACTTCATAACGCAGTAAACGCAGATCCTAATCACACGTCCTTTAACGGAAGATTAGATGGTCTCACTATTCTCCGGTTCGCTCACGCCTTTTCCAGTGGGGGGGGCATGGAACAACATCTTTATGACTTGAACAGAACGCTTCTTTCAAGGAATGAGTTAACCATCATACAAATGTATCTTTCAGATGATTTTGGTCATGAAAGAAACCAAATTGAAAAGGTGGGGCGGGGAATCCTGGTCAGGGTTCCGCTGGACGTTGGAAGTTCGGCCAGGCAGATCTACGCCGACATGCAGAAGGTGAAAAAATCACAAGGTGTTGCTCTTAAGAATTTCGTGAGGGACTGGATCATATACAATCCCCTTCTTTACCGTATTTTTTTTCAGGAAATCATAAAAAGGAGATCACCTACTAAACGCGGGATAGTAGCACACAATGTACGCGAAGAGGCCCAAAAAGTCTTTCGTGATTACCGCGTTGACCTTGTGGTAATGCATTTTCCAGGGGGAGCTGATAGCGCAGCAATCATCGAAGAAGCGAGAAAGAGAAAGGTCCCTTACGTGGTGCAAAACCACTTCTCGAATGATCGTTTCAATCACATGTCCATTAGAGAGCAAATAACTAACGCTGCAGGCATAGCAGGAATATCCAACGTTGGGGTTCCAAGACGTTTAAGAAACTGCTTCACTAATCTTTCGAATGGGATTGACACCGAAATATTCAAACCGGAAGCAGCTCAACCTTTGAATATAGATTTCGATGCACCCCTCGTTATCTTGCCTGCACGAATTGTTCCCACCAAGGGTCAAAACGATCTGATAGAAGCATCTGCTATCCTCAAAAACCAGGGCATACGTTTAAAGGTCGTTCTGGCTGGCCGTGCAGACTCTTTGCAGTACGAGAAACAATTGAAAGACCAAATTCGCGAGCTTGGCATGACTAATGATATCCTATTCGTTGGTCAGTTGAACATGGAAGAGCTTCGCGACTGGTATGGCGCATCGTCAGTTATGGCTTTTCCAACTTATCACCATGAAGGCCTTGGCAGGGTTCTTGTGGAGGCGCAAGCAATGAAGGTGCCTCCTATAACCTATAATGTTGGAGGTACTCCTGAAGGGCTCCTACACGGGAAAACAGGCTTTCTTCTACCTAAGGGAGACATTCAAGCACTCGCCGAAAAGCTTCGAGAACTCTTGACCGATGAAACTAAGAGGAAAAAAATGGGGGAAGAGGGAAAAAGATTTGTTCAGAAACGATTTAGCTTACCTGCTCTGGCGACTCGTCATGAAGAATTTTACTTAGGCGTGCTTAAGAACGGTGGCTGGGCGACCTCAAAAAGCCAGGCGTCCAGGTATTCATAATTGCATTCCATCAAACTCACAAATTGCCAACGATTGACAGGAAAATGAGGAGACTCTTGTGATTGTAATAGGATTGGGAACCGGTAGATGCGGCACGAAGTCTTTAGTTGCCCTTTTAAACGCACAAAAGGCTTCTGTCTTCTTCCATGAAATGCTTAGAGCAAATATGCGTTTTGAGGACACAGAATGGTCTTCATTAAATGCAATAAATGAGTTCAGAAATATTTTGAACGGTGGGGATAAGAAGAAAATATGTGTTGAACTATCAGACGATTACATAATCGCTACGGATGATAAATTGATTAAGATGGATAAGGTGAGCTATA
>JAKLQB010000160.1 GCA_022013615.1 Desulfobacterales bacterium
GGTGCTGGTTTTATAGGCTCTCACCTCTGCGGGCGTCTGCTTGCTGACGGCCATGATGTCCTCTGCGTTGACAACTTCTATACTGGCACAAAGAAAAACATGCTGCCTTTTTTGGATAATCCCTTCTTTGAACTATTGCGCCATGACATTACCTTTCCGCTCTTTGTGGAGGTTGACGAGATCTACAACCTGGCCTGCCCAGCTTCGCCCATCCACTACCAGAACGATCCCGTTCAAACCACCAAGGTAAATGTCCACGGTTCCATCAATATGCTTGGACTCGCCAAGCGGCTCAAATCTAAGATCCTCCAGGCTTCAACCTCAGAAGTATATGGTGATCCCACGGTAAACCCTCAACCGGAAACATATAACGGGAGTGTCAATCCAATTGGACCGCGTTCATGTTATGACGAGGGAAAGCGCTGTGCAGAAACCCTTTTCTTTGACTACCACCGGCAGCATCAGGTTAAAATAAAAATTGCTCGTATCTTTAATACCTACGGTCCCCGGATGCATCCAAACGATGGCCGGGTGGTCTCTAATTTCATTGTTCAGAGTCTTCGTTCCGAACCGCTTACGATCTATGGAAATGGGTCTCAAACACGCTCGTTTTGTTACGTAGACGACCTGGTAGACGGCCTGATCCGTGAGATGAATACTCCCGATTCATTTACCGGACCCCTCAACTTGGGAAACCCGACTGAATCCACAATCTTGGAGCTTGCCGAATTGATCCTCAAGCTCACCGGATCTAAGTCCGAGATCCAATATAATACCTTACCTCAGGATGATCCGCGGCAACGACAACCAGACATCACTCTTGCAAAGCAGGTTTTGGAGTGGGCACCAACGGTGCCTTTGCAAGAAGGCCTTGAAAAAACCATCGACTACTTCGATGATTTGCTACGGGAGGGAACAGATAAATACAATTCTCGATGGCAAATGCCTAATGTGAAGGTAGTGTCGCCTCTCTGAAAACAAAGAAAGGATGAGAAACTTATAAACTAATGAACGTCCCCCATCTCCTTCACTAAATTCACTCCCTTATTCACTCCTTTATGATTGACATATTCAGGTAAACCAAATAAACTGATTCTTAAATTTTAATGAAAAAGGGGGTTTTCGTGATGCCGGTATTAAGCGCAAAGGAGACAGAGGGAATCAAGCTTCCTCCACCCGGGCCTGTTGAGTATTGGGAAGATAGCAAATGGGCCGGTGAGCATTTCACGGAGATTGTTAGAGAATATGCTAACCAATGGGTAGCAATTGTGGATAAAAAGGTGGTTGCCGCTGGAAGAACCATTGCCGAGGTGGAAAAATTGGGTACAGAAAAAACCGGCCGGGATGAATTTCCCATATACTTTGCCGAGAAGGGACTCCGTGTCTACAGTCATTGAACTTGAATTTGAAACGCAAATCGATTTGGACTTTATTGAGCAGGGGATAGCTGTACACCTGATCAGGCTTACTGCCTCTGTCCAATTACAAACAACGGAAGGCTGGACAAAGAAATATAAGGCACTTGTCGACACCGGCAACCCTATCTCGATTATCCCAAATTCAGTCTGGAGAAAAGCCAAGATAAGCCGGGTTCTCTCCGACAAAAGCGACGTGCATGGTATTGGGGGAGGAAAAGTCTCAGGGAAGTTAGGGGAAGTCACTTTGTTGTTGGTCGATAAGAACACCATTTCCCCTCTAATAAAAGCTAGAGCTTTACTTTTGGATGATGACAGAGTTCCCTTTTTGATCGGATTTGAGGACATAATGACCGACATCAAATTGGTCTGCGATTATGCGAGCAAAACCTCCTTCTTTCATGTCCCATGAATCTTCATTTTAATCTTTCATCGCCACGCGCCCCACTTTCTGCTCCCTTCCGTATTCGCTTTCAGCTTATTAAACTCTGCCTGTCGAAACGTAGTGGAGATCCCGCTATCGGGGCCCCGCAGCGCCCCGTTAAATTCATGGCAATGAGGAGCGAAGCGAATTTAACTGGGGTAGCTCCGGCAGATGATACTGGGGCGAGAGATACAATCATCAATAGTCAATAATCAATTTTACCCCGTTCAATTGATGTTAATCACAGCTTGACGGGTTAAATTGACGAAGTCACAGCATGGCGCATTTAACAAAGGCATCTCCTCTAGTGGTGGGAATTTGACTTTAGCATATAATAATGGTATTGTTAAACCAAAAAAACTATGGACTGTGGGGTAATAAGAAATGGCAAAAGTTATGATTGAGCCAAAAGATGCCCAGAATGTTAAATCCTTGGTTAGGGTGGCTGTAGAAAACGAGCTAAAGATACTTAAAGCCGGAGTTGCAATAACCTATAGAAAACTAGAAGGATTAGAAAAGACATACGGGATGAGAAGTAAACAGTTTTATGACAAATTTAAAAAAGGTGAAGTGGGTGATGATTTTGAATATATCCGGTGGGCAGGAGAATATGAGACCTTGCAGCAGTTGGAGCGTGATTACAGAGATCTTTCGGGGACTGAAGTGTGCTCATAGAAGAATATTTTCAAAGTATTGGAAGTTATATTGCAGATTGTCCCCATGTTACTGAATCGCAAATCCGAAATGATAAACGATCCTTCTACATTGGAGTTGTTGAAGGTGAAATCCGATTCACAGATAATTCGTTTCTACATTTCATAGAATTTATAAATGTAAAAGAAGGGGTTAACAGATATAAATATTCCTACCACTACCAGGACAAAGCAGAAAAGGTTGTTTTTAGATATGATATGGCTCCGCATCATAAAGAAATCAAAACGTTCCCTCATCATAAACATATGGGTTCAGAAGAGGTGGTCGAATCGATTGTTCCCAGCCTAAATGAAGTTTTACAGGAAATCGAAGGTATTCTGATCATTCCTTAGGATTAGCACTGATAGCTATACGAAATTCTTCCAATGAACAACCCTCCATTTACACGGTGCTCCATGCTCTGTGGCCTCTGCCTGTCGAAGCGAAGCGGACTTGTCCGCCGTAACTGCGGCGGAGATCCCGCTATCGGGGCCCCGTAGGGCAACTCGTACCTGGGTAGAATGCATATGGGGTAGGGTGGGAACCATCGTACTGGGGCCCGCCCCGCTTGCCCCCAATGCCCTTTGTCCCCATATATGCTCTTTTTAAATAATAAAATCTTTTCTCTGCGAACTCTGTGCCCTCTGTGAGAGAATATTTTTTTATTTTGTCAATCGTCAATATTCAATCGTCAATAGTCAATCCCAATGCGTCCCCCTCGACGGTGAGCAGAATCGTGGAATCCGGTGAAAATATTCTTGACAATCAGAAGGACATTGGTGTAAAAATAGCGTGTATGGAAATATAAAACAACCCCCATTATTACCCGTTACAGACGAATATAACGATCACTCAATTGAGTTACTGAATTACAAATGGGATGTCCCCCAGTCCCCCTTTTCGAGTCCCTTTACATTAAAAAAGAGGTGAAAAAAATGCCTGTTCAAA
>JAKLQB010000161.1 GCA_022013615.1 Desulfobacterales bacterium
GAGTTCTGGTTTGGCTGGAGGGTAAAAAAAATCTTCCTCGAAAAGGAAAGGTTAAGGGCATATTGTCGCAGTGAGGGCACCCGGCTTGACATAGCCAAATTAGGTAAAGAACAGGACATCCGTTACTGGTTAGGGGGCAGTGTTCAACAACAGGGAAGCAAGATGCAAATCGCCCTGGTGCTGACGGATACAAAGGGAGAACGCGAAGAATGGACAACTGAGTTGATTCTGGATCCAGCCGACCAGCTCATTGGTTTTCGTAAAGGGTTTTTGGCCTGGTTGGATGCCTGCGGCCTGCCCTTTCCGGATGCACAGGTGGCCAAGGCCTTATGGCCTGAGAAAACCACCCTTAAAGGCCTGGAGCTTCTGGGCCGGGGTTTGGAGGCATATTATCTCCATTCATCCTGGGGTGATAAAGGCCCGTTTGACCCTGAGTTATTCGATTCTGCCGTCTCCGCTGCCCCTTCCTCTTACCTGGCCCACGACCTAAAAGGCTGGGTCCTGTATAAGAATAAGGATTATAAGTCAGCCGAGGAATCATTCCGATCCGCCATCAAAATGAACTCAAACGGCCTGGGCGCTATTTCCGGCCTTATGTGGTGTGGGGTTTATACCAATGATGAAGAGAAGGCTTACAAATGGGCCATGGCAAAGGCCGATATTCGAGGGGAAAGCCGCGAAGCGGCCAGGGCCAGTGTGGAAAGGCGGATGAAAAAGGCTTTGAAATAAAATACTATACTTCAAATCAATTTGAAGTGATCAATCGCAGGGACATCTAAAGTAGTGCCTGAACGAAAACCCTGTTCAAGAACTACATAATACTGTGGGGGCACAATGTTCTCCGAAAACAGACCTTATACATTAGACCGCCTTGTGCGCATCGTCATAACTGCGGGATTGTTATGGGGACTTGTCTGGCTCATGGGCTATTTGAGCGACGTGCTAATTCCTTTTGCCGTCGCCATGTTGCTGGCCTACCTCATCAACCCGCTGGTAGCCCTGGTGCAAAAAAAGATCCCTAACCGCTTCGCTGCCGTTTTTATCAGCCTGTTTGGCCTCCTGGCGGCAGCAGTATTCCTGGCCTGGCTGATCATTCCCATAATCGTGGGCGAGACAGCGCACATGGGCCGGGTTTTGTCCGAAGTAGTCACACGCTCGGATCTGGCCGAACGTGCGTCAAAAATTCTCCCTCCGGATCTCTGGCAGGCTGTGAAGGATTTCGCGGCACGAAAGGAGGTCCAGGATTTTTTCAAAGCCGATAATTTCTGGAAGATTGCCGAGTCTGTTGCACGGAAGGTTTTACCGGGCGTATGGGGGCTCATTAGCGGGACGGCGAGTTTTATTATAGGACTGGTGGGGCTGGCCGTTATCGGGCTTTATCTGGTCTTTTTACTTATGGATTACCAGAAGGTCAGTCAGGGCTGGAAAGGCTTTCTCCCGCCGACCTCCAGGGAAGCTGTCACAGGCTTTGTCAGTGATTTCAACTCTGCCATGAACCGCTATTTCCGGGCCCAGGCGCTGGTAGCATCCATTACAGGGGTTTTGTTAACTGTTGGCTTTTTGATCATCGGCATGCCAATGGCCATTCTACTGGGCCTGTTTATCGGGCTCTTGAATATGGTGCCTTATCTTCAGATTATCGGGCTTATACCCGCCTTTTTATTGGCCCTGGTCCACGCGCTGGAGACTGGCGGTAACTTATGGACGATGCTGGCGCTGACCGGCCTGGTCTTTGTGGTAGTTCAGATAATCCAGGACGCAATACTGGTCCCTCGTATCATGGGCAAGGAGATGGGCCTCAGTCCGGCAATGATTTTGCTGTCCCTGTCCGTATGGGGGAAGTTGCTTGGAATCTTCGGGCTGCTTATTGCCCTGCCCATGACCTGCCTGCTTGTGGCATACTACCGGCGCTTTTTGACCCAGGCCGAAGTACCGGCCGCCTCCCCACCCCCTGCCTGACAGTTACTTGCCGTCGGCCACGAAGGCGAACCCGCGCTCAATACCCTTACGGTTGAGTTCGAAGAACTTTTCCTTGCCTTGGAGAGCTGCCTCCATACCCTTAAAGGTCTCTTTTAGAGTCAGAAGTGCAGTTTTGGCACAAAACGCGCCGATCATGACCATGTTGCCTGCTCGTTCCGAGCCCACCTCGCGGGCCAGTTCGACCGTGGGCACCAGGAGTAACTCAATGTCTGTACGAGAGGGGCTCTCCTCAATGAGGGAGGAGTTGAGAACCACCAGCCCTTGCTTGACCACCGTGGGTTCGAACTTCTCAAGGGAGGGGAAGTTCATGGCCACAAGGATGTCCGGGTTGGAGGCTACAGGTGAAGCGATCTTTTCTTCGGACAGTGTGACAGTGCAGTTGGCAGTGCCTCCGCGCATCTCGGCACCATAGGCTGGAAAGTAGGTGACATTGAGTCCCTTGTGCATTGCCCCATGGCTCAGGACATAGCCCATCAACAAAACACCCTGGCCACCGAAGCCTGCAAAAAGCGTCCGCGTAATCATTTCTTATCCTCGTATCCTGTTTCGTCCTTGATGACACCAAGGGGGTAGGTTTTCACCAATTCCTCGTTTACCCAGGCCCAGGCAGCCTTGGGTGACATCTTCCAGTTTGTGGGACAGGGGGAGAGCAGCTCCACAAGGGAGAAACCCAGGTCGTCCAACTGGCACTGGAAGGCCTTTTTGATGGCCTTTTTGGCCTTACGGATTTGTTTGAACGAACTCACGGCGCAACGCTCCACATACACCACACCGTTACTGACGGCCAGCATGCGGGAGATATCTATGGGATTGCCGTGCAGCCTCGGATCACGCCCGCCCGGGGCAGTGGTCGCGTTCATGCCGAGGACAGTTGTTGGGGCCATCTGACCACCGGTCATGCCGTAAATGGCATTATTAATAAATATGGTGGTGATTCTCTCACCCCGGTTGGCCGCGTGGATGGTCTCGGCTGTGCCTATGGCCGCCAGATCTCCGTCGCCCTGATACGTCAGGACGAGCTTATCCGGGTGAACCCGTTTGATACCGGTGGCCACGGCCAGGGCCCGTCCGTGGGGGGCCTCAACCATATCAAAATTAAAGTAGTTGTAAGCCAGCACAGCACAGCCCACAGGCGGGACACCGATAGTTTTTCCGCGCAGACCCAATTCGTCTAAGCACTCAGCCACCAGCCGGTGGGCAATAGAGTGGCCGCAGCCGGGACAGTAATGGGTCGGGTTTTTCTTCAAGGAATCGGGCCAGCCAAAGACCTGTTTGTAAGCAACTTCAGCACTCATACTTCAATCCTCCGTCCCACTTTGCCGTCACCTTTGGCGACTGAGCACAAGAAATCGGCCACTTCGGCCGGTGTGGGTATGACGCCGCCAGGCACGCCATAAAAGTAGATCTCGGCCCGTTCGCCCACGGAAAGAACTACATCTTCGACCATTTGGCCCAGGCATAACTCGAATACGGCTACTTTACGGCCGTTTTGGGCCAATTCGCGCAAGGTAGTAATGGGGTAAGGCCACAGGGTGATAGGCCGAAACAGACCAATGGCCAGGCCCTCAGCCCTCAAATCGTTCATGGCGCTTTCAGCAATGCGTGCAGCCGTACCATAGGCGACCACAATAATGTCCGCATCATCAGTATTTTTGGTCTCCCAGCGCCGCTCCTCGGCCGTTATCCGGTCGTACTTTTTCTGTAGATCCAAATTATGGTGATAGAGTTCGCCCTGCTGGCCCAGGAGCATGGAGAAAATGGCCCGGGGCTCCCGACCTTCACAGCCGTTCAGGGTCCAGTCCTTTTTGGGCAGGTCTTTGAGATCAATAAAATCAGGAAAAACAACAGGCTCCATGACCTGACCCATCAGACCATCGCCCAGAAGCATGACCGGGTTGCGGTATTTGTCGGCCAGGTCAAAGGCTACAAATGTCAGCTCAGCCAGTTCCTGACAGCCGGCCGGGGCCAGTACAGGGGTACGGTA